>USJD01000011.1 GCA_900554835.1 uncultured Prevotella sp.
CAGCAGTAATCTTCACAATCTCACCCGGACCCACCTCATACTCAGTCTCATAGTCGAGATTAGGGAAAGAAGTGGATTCGCTGGAAGCAGCATGGGCACCATCCTTCTTGCCGATAATGAGCGGCGTGCGTCCCCAACTGTCACGAGCACAGATGATACCATCCTCGGTGAGAATCATCATGGTACAAGAACCCTTGATGTGATGATATACATTCTCGATACCCTCTTTGAAAGTCTTGCCCTGAATGATGAGCAAAGCTACAAGTTCGGTAGGATTGGTACTGCCGGAAGACATCTCAGCAAAGTGCATGTTCTTCTCCAGCAAATGTTGGGTAAGTTCATCCTTATTGGCAATCTTTGCCACTGTACAGATGGCAAATCGGCCAAGATGAGAGTTCATGATGAGCGGTTGTGCATCCGTATCGCTGATGACTCCAATACCAGAAGTAGCCCCTTCAAACTTATCTAATGAAGGTTCAAACTTGGTTCGGAAATAAGAGCTTTCGAGGTTGTGGATAGAGCGCACGAAGCCTTTATCCTGACTGTAGGTTGCCAAACCGCCTCGGCGTGTGCCGAGATGTGAGTTGTAATCAGTGCCGTAGAAAAGGTCTGCGACACAACTTTTCTTGGAAATCGTTCCGAATATGCCTCCCATAAGAGTATAAATTCTATGTTAATGTTTGAAATATGGGTGCAAAGGTACTAAAAATGAAGAAATCTCGCAAGAAAAGCGTGCAAAAACTTTTCTTGCGAGATAAATTATTGTATTATCTGTCCTTGAGCGGCGTATAATCCAACTCTCCCAGAATATTCTTATAAGCAGGACGGATGATACGGCGACCTTCGAAGTTCAGTTCCTCGATGCGATGGGCTGTCCAACCCACGATACGTGCCATGGCGAAGATTGGCGTATAGATTTCCTGTGGCAAACCAATCATCTCATAGATGAAACCGCTATAGAAGTCGAGGTTGGCACAAGCTGGTTTGCTACCACCACGATGTTCCTGCAAGCACTTGATACCCTCCTGTTCGATGAGTTTCAGGAAGTTATACTCATCCTCTCTACCCTTTTCCTTAGCCAACTCACCTGCCAGACGCTTCAACTCCACTGCACGTGGGTCGCTCAAGGTATAGACAGCATGACCGATACCATAGATCAGACCGGTCTTGTCATAAGCCTCCTTGTTGAGCATTCGCTTCAAATAGATATCAAGTTCACTGACATTCGTCCAATCCTTGATCGCTTCCTTCAGGTGATGGAACATATTGATAACCTTGATATTGGCACCACCATGAAGAGGACCTTTCAAACTACCGATACCAGCAGCAATAGAGCTGTAGGTATCTGTACGGGTAGAAGAAGTAACACGTACGGTGAAGGTAGAGTTGTTACCACCACCATGCTCAGCCTGGATAATCAGGAGCAAATCGAGCATACGCGCATCCAGTTCAGAATAATTCTCATGCTTCATCATATAGAGGAAATTCTCTGCAATAGAGAGATTCTCACGTGGATGACGGATATGCAGACTTCTGCCCTGTACAGAGTGACGATAGATATTGTATGCGTATGCGATGATGGTTGGGAACTTTGCTATCAACTCCACGCTCTGACGCATCAGATTATCACGGCTGATATCATCAGGATTTGGATCGAAAGTGTACATTTCGAGCACACAACGAGCCAGGATGTTCATGATATTGCTACCTTCCAGTTCAATGATATGCGTGATGGTACGGTGATCAAGCGGCATATTATCGTTGATGAGTTCCTTGAAAGCCTCCAGTTCCTCCTTGTCAGGCAACTGACCGGAGAGCAAGAGGAAAGCCACTTCTTCAAAACCGAATCGCTTCTCTTTGAGAAGAGGAGTTACAAGGTCGTCCAATTCATAGCCACGATAATAGAGTTTACCCTCGGTAGGTTTCAGTTTACCTTCCTCATCACGTTCGTAACCCACCACATTACCGATATTGGTCAAACCGACGAGCACACCAGAACCATCCTCATTGCGAAGACCGCGCTTCACATTGAATTTGGTGAATGCCTCCTTGTCAATCTTGCATGAGTTTTTAACCTCATCACTTAATTTATATATCAAATATTCCTTGTTCATAATTATTCAAATTAGAATGTTATTTACGCGCAGCAAAATTCAATGCACTACCAGCCTTGAACCATGCGATTTGCGTATCATTATAGGTATGTTCTACCTCGAAGCTATCCTCAGAGCCATCCTTGTGCTTGAGGGTGATGGTAAGATGACTGCCCGGTGCAAACTCCTTGAGACCAGTCAAAGAGATACGATCGTCCTCCTGTACCTTATTATAATCATCCTTGTTGCAGAAAGTAAGCGCAAGCATACCCTGCTTCTTCAGATTGGTCTCGTGGATACGGGCGAAGCTCTTGGCAAGAATCACCTTCACATTGAGGAATCGAGGTTCCATCGCAGCATGTTCACGAGAAGAGCCCTCACCATAGTTATCTTCTGCCACTACGATGCTGCTGATATTCTGAGCTTTATAAGCCTTGGCAGCAGTAGAAACCTCCACGTATTTGCCATCCAACTGGTTTTTCACCTTATTGCTCTCACCATTGAAAGCATTCACGGCACCCATCAGGAGGTTGTCGGAGATATTCTGCAGATGACCACGGAACTTCAACCAAGGACCTGCCATAGAGATATGGTCTGTTGTACACTTACCTTCTGTCTTAATCAGCAGCGGCATATCCATCAGATCCTTACCATCCCAGGCTGCAAACGGAGCGAGTTTCTGGAGTCGGTTGCTATCCGGAGCAATTACCACCTCTACGTTGGCATTTTCCTCGCTTGGTGCGATAAAGCCCTTATCTTCTACTGCAAATCTCTTAGGAGGGAAAGTAAAACCAGTAGGAGCATCCAACTTCACGCTGTTGCCATCCTTATCTAATAAGGTATCCGTAGCAGGATTAAAGTCGAGACGACCGGCGATGGTAAGTGCCACCGTCAATTCAGGGCTACCGATAAAGGCGTATGTATTCGGGTTGCCATCAGCACGACGGCGGAAGTTTCTATTGAAAGAAGTAACGATGGCATTCTTGCGAGTATTGTCATCCGTATGGCGCTTCCACTGTCCGATACATGGACCACAGGCATTGGTCATGATCAGCGCACCGATCTTCTTGAAATCATCGAGGATGCCGTCACGCTCAGCAGTATAGCGAATCTGTTCAGAACCCGGGTTGATAATCAACTGACCTTTCACCTGAATACCCTTCTCATAAGCCTGACGAGCCACACTGGCAGCACGGGCGAGATCCTGGTAAGAAGAGTTGGTACAACTGCCCACCAATCCCACTTCTACCACCATAGGATAGTCATTGGCAGGACCTTTCGCCTTCATGTGAGAGATAGGAGTAGCCGCATCCGGCGTAAACGGACCATTGAGATGAGGTTCCACCTTAGAGAGGTCGATTTCCACAATCTGATCATAGAAAGCAGACGGATTGGCAAGGACCTCATCATCAGCACGGAGTTCAGCCGCATTCTGCTGAGCAAGAGAAGCGATCTCCTCTCTGCCAGTCTTACGGAGATACTCATCCGCATTTCCATCGAATGGGAAGATAGAACAGGTAGCACCCAATTCGGCACCCATATTACAGATCGTAGCCTTACCAGTAGTAGAAATACTGTCAAGACCCTCACCGAAGTATTCGAGAATGGCATTGGTACCACCCTTCACGGTAAGAATACCGAGAATTTCGAGGATTACATCCTTAGGAGTAGCCCAACCCGAAAGTTTACCAGTAAGATGAACACCGATGAGACGAGGCATCTTGAGTTCCCAAGGCTGACCGGTAAGAACATCTACCGCATCAGCACCACCAACGCCAACAGCCACCATTCCGAGTCCACCGGCATTAGGCGTATGCGAATCAGTACCCACCATCATACCACCAGGGAAGGCATAGTTTTCGAGTACCACCTGATGGATGATACCAGCACCCGGACCCCAAAAGCCGATATGGTATTTCTGAGAAACAGACTTCAAAAAGTCATATACCTCCTTATTGGTCTTGCAAGCCTCAGGAAGGTCTTGTGCAACACCCACATCCGCACGAATCAAGTGATCACAATGAACAGAGGCAGGTACGGCCACTTTGTCCTTACCCGCATTCATGAACTGAAGAAGAGCCATCTGAGCCGTTGCATCCTGCATTGCCACACGATTTGGTCGGAAATCAACATATTCTACACCTCTTTTATAAGGGCGCAATTGTGTGGGGTCGAAAAGGTGAGCAAAAAGCACCTTCTCGGCATAAGTAAGAGGTCGTTTTACCGTAGCTTTAGCCTGAGCTACACTTTCAGAATACGAAGCATAGAAGCTTCTCAGCATGTCAATGTCCAGTATCATCTTATTCACTATATTTAAATTAAACGATGCAATTTATTCACTATTTGAACTAAACTGTTTGCAAAAATACGAAATATTTTTCATATCGTAGCATTTTTCTTGAATTATTTATCATTTTGCCAGTAATTTTTGATTTTTTATATGAATTTGTTGCATAATTATGCTAAATATGCAGAAAAAAAGGATCATAAAAGAAAAAAAGCGAAAGAGACAAGAACCATAAAATGTCGCAAAATGGTAACAAAAGTGTATATTTTAGGATTTGAGGCATTTTTTTCACATTTTCTTAACAAGAATATGAAAAAAATTATATAAATTTGCAGCATATTTGAAAATGGAGGTTAAAACCAACAGAAATTTTAGCCCTCTCAAACATTATTAACTAATTATTTATAAGGTATGCAAAAAAAATTGCATTTACTCTTTGCCTTGCTGATTTTCTTCGTATCACAGGCAATGGCTCAGATTACCACATCAAGTCTGAGTGGTAAGATTACTGCCAACAATGAGGACGTCATTGGTGCTACCATCAAAGTAACCCACGAGCCTTCCGGTACAGTTTATGGAGCAACCACCAATGCCAATGGTCGTTACTCTATCCAGGGTTTGCAACCTGGTGGTCCTTACAAAGTGGAAGTTTCCTACATCGGTTACTCTTCTAAGGTTTTGAAGGGTGTAAACTTGCCTTTGGGACAAAACACCGTATTGGACGAAACGCTCAAAGAGAATGCCGAGTTGCTCGAAGAAGTTGTTGTATCTGCTTCCCGCAACAACAACATGCGTACAGACCGCGCTGGTGCTACTACCAGTATCAACGCAGGACAGATTGAGAGCATCCCTACCGTGAGCCGTAGCATGAACGACATCTTGAAGTTGACTCCACAGGGCGCCCAGATTGGCAGCGGTTTCGCTGTGGGTGGTGGTAATTACCGCCAGAGTTACGTGACTGTCGATGGTGCTGCATTCAACAATGCTTTCGGTATCGGCGGCAACCTTCCTGGTAACGGTTCACCAATCTCTCTGGATGCACTCGACCAGGTATCTGTATCTTCCTCTCCATACGATGTACGTCTGAGCGGATTTACAGGAGGTGCCATCAGTGCAGTTACCAAGAGTGGTACCAATCAGTTTAAGGGTACAGCCTACATGTACACCACCAACTCTCATCTCCGTGGCGACAAGGTTTCCGACTACGAGTTGAACCGTCTCCAGTCTCACTCTACCACATGGGGAGCCAGTTTGGGAGGTCCTATCATTAAGGACAAACTCTTCTTCTTTGCGAATGGCGAATATCAGGCAAACATCTCAGCCGGTCCTTCAGGTACAGCCCGAATGAATGCAACCGACGCATGGAAGCCAAACTCAGGTACCGTACACCGTCCTTTGCAGAGCGACATGGAGAATATGCTCCAGTTCCTCCAGAGCAAGTATGGTTACAACCCAGGTCGCTATCAGGGTTATTCTCTCGACACACCTTCTTACAAGTTCCTGGCTCGTTTAGACTGGAACATCAACAAGTTTAACAAGGTGAATCTCCGCTTCTCCAAAAGCCATGACAAGGATTCCAACAGTCCTTCCAGTTCTACCACTCCATTCAAGGATTCAGAGATTTATCCTGGTGGAACATCTGATGGCATCGCCATCTCAGGCGGAAAGTCACAGTCTGGCCGTACAGCCAACTCAGGTCTTTATTTCGAGAGTGCCCGTTACTATCAGGAGAAGAACTTTACCTCTGTAGCAGGTGAATGGAATTCTAAGTGGGGTGGATGGAACAACACCCTCCGCTTGACATACTCTTACCAGGATGAGCCTCGTACCTATCTTGGAGGTATGTTCCCAACAGTGGATATTCTGAAAGACGGCGCATACTACATGGGCTTAGGTCCAGACCCATTCACAGAGGGTAACCTCCGTCAGGTGAAGACATTCGTGGCTACTGATGAAGCAACATGGGCAGTAGGCATCCAGAATTTCATCGCCGGTGTGCAGTATGAAACCAACGAGGCTACCAATGGATTCGGTGCCGCTTCTGCAGGTTACTATGTATATTCTTCTCCAGAAGATTTCATGGCAGGCGGAAAGCCAGCAGCATACGGTGTTACCTTCCCTATGGATGGCAGCAACCAGTTCTTGGCTAAGATGAAATACAACCAGTTCTCTGCTTACGTTCAGGACCAGATCAACTTCTCAGACCGTTTCCGTCTGACCGCAGGTTTGCGATTCGAGTTGCCTATCTATCCTGAGTTGAAGAACAACTACAATGCGGCTTTCGGTGCATTGAAGTACAGAGCCAACGACGGCAAGTTTTATAGCTACAATACAGACCAGTTGCCAGACGCAAAGATAACCGTTTCACCTCGTGTAGGTTTCAATTGGGATGTTCTTGGTGACCAGAAGCTCGTGCTCCGTGGTGGTACAGGTTACTTCGTAGGTCGTTTGCCATTCGTATGGCTCGTATCTGCAGTGGGTAATGCCGGTTGCGGTCAATACACCTATTATTATAATAAGGCAAACGAAGCAGCATACGGTCAGCCTAATTTCCATGCAAACCGTGCAGACCAGTTGAAGGACCTCACGGTTCCTGCAAGTCGTGAGAACGCAGCAGCTCCTTCTACTCCTACCATCATCGACAAGGATTTGAAGATGAACGCAACATGGAAGAGTTCTTTGGCTATCGACGCGAAGTTGCCTGGCGGTATTGACTTCTCAGTAGAGGGTATCTACAGCCGTGAATTCAACCCAGCAATCGTGACCAACCTGAACTACTCTTGGGATGGTGAATCAACCATCACTTTGGCTCCTGGTGATACCCGCCGCTACTTCACAGCCAGCGGAAATGGTAACAACCCTTACATGATTACCAATGCAGGTCATAAGGCATATTACTACTCTATCACCACATCGCTTGCCAAGAGATTTGACTTCGGTCTCAACATCTCTGCATCCTATACCCACTCAAGAGCCCGCTCTTACGGTGATGGCGTCGGCGATCAGGTATCTTCTGCATACTACAACAACCGTTATTCTATCAACGGCAATAATGATAAGGAAACAGGTTTGGGTACATACGTAGCTCCTCATCGTGTGATCGTTTCTGCATCTTACAAGAAAGACTATGCTAAGCACTTCGGTACAGAGGTGGGTCTGATCTACGAGGGTATGAACTTGGGGTATGCCGGTGGTTATAGCTGTGCACGCTACTCTTACATCCTATCTTCAAACGTAGTAAACGACTATGGTTCAAACGGTCTGTTGTACGTTCCTGCTTCACGTCGTGACCTCGACGATTGGAACTTTGGAGACGTAAAGGATAAGGCAGGTAACGTAACCTACAGTGCAGATGACCAGCGTGATGATTTCTGGGCTTACATCAACCAGGATTCTTATCTGAAGAATCGCAAGGGTAAATATACAGAGCGTGGTGGCGCCATCATGCCATGGCACCATCAGTTGGATTTCAAGTTCAACCAGAACTTCTACCTCAAGGTAGCCGGCCAGAAGAACACCCTGCAATTTGGTGTTGACATCAAGAACCTGGCTAACCTGCTCCACAGCAGTTGGGGGCTCTACAAGAGCGTCAACAACATGCAGTTGTTGAAGTACGACTCAAAGACAAAAGCATTCAACTTCCAGAAGAATGGAAAGAACATCTTGGACAAGACTTATACTAATTTGACAAGTTTCAGTTCTACCTATTCAATCCAGTTCTCTGTAAGATATATATTCAACTAATACAAAAAAGAGGGTGTGTCATGGATTATGACACACCCTCTTTTTTGTTTCTTCATATTCTTTTCATCAGAGTTTTTTCATCGGATTACGCGGAGTTATCGGAACATTCTTGCTCCACGGATTACTCACAGATTTTCGCGGATTTGGCCTTGCGGCCATTGCCTAATATACTCTCGGGCCAAAGATTGTAGTTCCGACGCGAACCATCGTAGAGCCATGCTGGACAGCCAACTGGTAGTCGTGGCTCATTCCCCAGCTTCGCTCGCAGAATGCAGGACTATCAGCGAAGTACTTAGCTTTCACCTCATCAAAGAAACGAGCAGCCGTATCAAACTCGCTGACAATCTGATGCTGATCATCGACATTTGAAGCCATCATCATCAGACCGCAAATCTGCACGTTCTTCATCTCTTTCCACTCACCTTCCTCCAAGAGTTGGCGGCAAGCATCGAGCGTCAAGCCATACTTGGTTTCTTCCGCAGCGATGTGCAGTTCAAGCAACACCTTTACCACCCGATCGTGCTTGGCAGCCTGCTTGTTGATTTCCTTCAGCAGTTTCAGGCTATCCACAGCCTCAATCATAGCGATATAAGGAGCGATGTACTTCACCTTATTGGTTTGAAGATGCCCGATGAAATGCCACTCAATATCCTTAGGCAACGACTCCACCTTACGAGCCAGTTCCTGTTCATGGCTTTCACCAAAGACACGCTGTCCCTCTTCATAAGCAGCCTCGATATATTCGTTGGGATGAAACTTGCTGATGGCAACGAGGCGAACGCCTTCTGGCAAGTGTCCGAGAACCTCTCGGAGATTTCCCTTTACGTCATAGTCCATTTACTTATTCTCCTGTTCGTATTCAGGAACATCATTCTTCTCCTCTTTTTTCTCAGAAGCAGCCTGATGTTCAAAGACATCCATGATAGGCGTCTCGTTGATACCGATTGTATCGTAATCAATCATCGTCTTGCCCATCACCTCATCAATGTATCTCAAGGCACGAGCAAGCGACTTAGCCTGTACGAGGTAAACCACGTTGGTACGCTTTTCCTTATCACTCTTATCATCAATGGTGATAAACTGGAGTTTGGCCCTATACCATTTGTCATCATCATCCACATCGCTGAAGAAAATCTCGCCGAAGGCAGACTTGGTGATGCCGGAAACGTGAAATTCACCGCTCACATAGACAGACATCTCATCGATGATACTGCTTTCAGCCTCTGTAAAACTCAACGCGTCCACTACATAGGTTTCAGATACCACTTTCTCGGTACCATCTTCCTGAGTCTTCTGATATTTTACCTTGGTAGTAAACCAAGTACCTGTTCTTGATCTCATAATATACCTTACTATTTATATAACATTATACATCCCGTTAATACGGAAAAAACAATGCAAAGTTATAAAAAAGAAAACAAATAAGCAAGATTCATAAGCGTTTTTTATGAAAAAACTAAAAATCTTTAGCTATCTTTCTCCATTTTCGCCGAAATTGATTACCTTTGCATCCAAATGTAGAAATGCCAACATCATCCGATGGAAGATAAGGCGAATTTCACATATCAACAGTTCATAAAAGAAAGAAATAAGATGCCTGAAATTTCAGTACGCGGTATCGAAATGCCAGAGTCACCAATCAGAAAGTTGGCTCCTTTGGCTGCCGCAGCAAAAAAACGTGGGGTTAAGGTGTATCACCTCAACATCGGTCAGCCTGACCTTCCTACACCTCAATGCGGTCTGGATGCATTGAAGCACATAGACCGTACCATCCTGGAATATTCTCCAAGCCAGGGTTACCTGAGCTATAGAGAGAAGTTAGTGGATTACTACAAGAAATTCAATATCAACGTAACTGCCGATGATATCATCATTACATCGGGAGGTTCTGAGGCTGTGCTCTTCTCATTCATGAGCTGCCTGAACCCTGGCGACGAGATTATCGTGCCAGAACCAGCTTATGCCAACTATATGGCATTTGCCATCTCTGCGGGTGCCAAGATTCGCACCATCGCCACCACCATCGAGGAAGGTTTCTCCTTGCCTAAGGTGGAGAAGTTTGAGGAACTCATCAATGAGCGCACCCGTGCCATCCTGATCTGTAACCCAAACAACCCAACCGGTTACCTCTATACCCGACGTGAGATGAACCAGATTCGCGACCTCGTGAAGAAGTACGACCTCTATCTCTTCTCTGATGAGGTTTACCGTGAATATATCTATACAGGTAGTCCTTACATCAGTGCCATGCACCTGGAGGGCATCGAACAGAACACCGTGCTCATCGACTCTGTATCCAAGCGTTACAGCGAGTGTGGTATCCGTGTTGGAGCCCTGATTACCAAGAATGCAGAGATTCGCAAGGCCGTGATGAAATTCTGTCAGGCTCGTCTCTCTCCTCCACTCATTGGTCAGATTGTGGCAGAAGCATCTCTTGATGCACCTGAGGAGTATTATCGCGATGTATATGATGAGTACGTAGAGCGCCGTAAGTGCCTGATTGACGGACTCAACCGCATCCCTGGTGTCTATTCTCCAATCCCAATGGGAGCCTTCTATACCGTAGCCAAGTTGCCTATCGACGATTCAGACAAGTTCTGTCGCTGGTGTCTTGAGGAGTTTGAATACGAGGGCGAGACCGTAATGATGGCCCCAGCCTCTGGTTTCTATACCACTCCAGGCGCTGGTCGCAACCAGGTACGTATGGCTTATGTACTGAAGAAGCACGACTTGGAACGTGCGCTCCTTGTCTTGGCAAAAGCTTTGGAGGCTTATCCAGGAAGAGTAGAAGATGAAGGACTTTAAGAAAGTGAAGAATGAAGAGTGAAGAGTGAAGAATTCAATAGCTTTACTAATCATAAAATTCAAAATTCAAAGTACAAAATATAAAAGTACAAAATATAGATGAATTTTCCTCTATTTATAGCAAAGAGATTATATAGTGAACAGGGCGACAAACGTAAAGTTTCTCGCCCTGCTATTCATATTGCCACAGCCGGTGTTGCCATCGGGTTGGCAGTGATGATTGTCTCTGTATGCGTGGTGTTAGGCTTCAAGCATACCATCCGCGACAAGGTGATCGGTTTCGGCAGTCATATCCAAGTGGCTGACTTCATGACCCTCCAGCAGATGAACCAATACCCAGTGGTGATGGACGACCCGATGATGACAGTCCTCAAGAAGGCACCGGGCGTGAAACACATACAGCGATTTGCCATGAAAGAGGGTATTCTGAAAACTGACAATGACTTCTTAGGCGTTGGATTCAAAGGCGTAGGACCGGAATTCGACTCTACATTCATCCACCAGAACATGGTGGAAGGAAGCATTCCTAAGTTTGATGACAAAGCAAGTCACAACCAGATTCTCGTCTCCCAGTTGATGGCAGATAAGTTGGGACTGAAGACCGGACAGCGCATCTTCGCCTATTTCATCGACAATAACGGCGTGAGAACCAGACGGTTTACCATCTCAGGCATTTATCAGACCAATCTGAAGAAGTTTGACGAAATCATGGTCTATACCGACCTCTATACTGCCGTGAAACTCAACGGATGGGAAGAAGACCAGGCAAGTGGCGCCGAGATTACCGTCAAAGACTTCAACCAGTTACAGACAACAGAAGACTACTATGTGAAGAACGTCAACCGCACTGTGGACCGTTATGGAGAAACCTACAGTAGCGGAACCATCAAGGATCTGAACCCACAGATATTTCAGTGGCTCGACCTGATGGACCTGAATGTATGGGTAATCTTAGGTCTGATGTTAGCCGTAGCAGGTGTCACGATGATCAGCGGATTGCTGATTATCATCTTAGAGCGCACTTCCATGATAGGCGTGATGAAGGCATTGGGTGCCCGCAACAAAACGATTCGCCATACCTTCCTCTGGTTTGCCGTGTTTATCATCAGCAAGGGCCTTGTTTTCGGAAACCTTATAGCATTGTCTATCTTGGCCATCCAGAAACATACCGGACTCATCAAGTTGGATGCCCAGACCTACTATGTCAGTACGGTACCAGTGGAATTCAACTGGCTGTTCATTGTAGCACTCAACATCGCAACTCTCCTGATTTGTGTCTTCATGCTGGTAGCCCCAAGCTATTTGATTTCCCATATCCATCCTGCCAAGAGCATGAGATATGAGTAAGAAAAAACATCAGATATTCCATAATTACTCTCATTTGCTTGTCTTATTTATTAAAATGAGGGCAATTATGGAATAAAACTACATTTTTTTAATCCGTTTTGGAAATTTGTGCACATTTTTTTTTGTACTGTGCAGAAATTATGGTATCTTTGCACAAAATTTTGATAATTGTGCAATGAATGCAATACCTAGTTTTAACTCGTATATAGAGAAGAGCATCATCAAGAATTGGCAATTGGACGCACTGACTGATTACAAGGGCGCTACATTACAATATCATGATGTTGCAAGAAAGATAGAGAAGCTCCACATCCTGTTTGAGAACAGCGGTGTGAAGAAAGGCGACAAAATAGCCGTCTGCGGTAGAAACAGCAGTCAGTGGGCAGCAGCTTTCCTGGCGATTGTTACCTACGGCGCAGTAGTCGTACCCATTCAAAACGAATTTAAACCAGAACAGATTCACAACATTGTCAATCACAGCGAGAGTAAGTTGCTTTTCGTAGGTGATGTTGTAGCAACGGAAATCAACACAGATGAAATGCCTTCTCTTGAAGGTGTCATCTACTTACCCGATTTCTCGCTCGTCCTATCACGTTCTGAGAAACTGACCTATGCCCGCGAGAATCTCAATGCCATCTTCGGGCATAAATATCCGAAGTATTTCCGTCCTGAGCACGTGAAATACCACGTTGATGAGCCTGAGGAATTGGCAATGATCAACTATACCAGCGGTACTACAGGCTTTTCGAAGGGTGTGATGATTCCCTATCGTGCACTCTGGGGCAACCTGGACTATATGTTGAAGTCCATTGCACCAAGACTCAGCAAAAACTGCAACTTCCTGGTATCACTGCCAATGGCACACATGTATGGACTGATGGCAGACGTCATCTTCAGCATGGTAGAAGGTCATCATATTTACTTCCTTACCCGTGTGCCAAGTCCTACCCTCATCGCAGAAGCTTTCAAGGAAGTGAAGCCGGAGATCATCTTCGCCGTACCATTGGTGATTGAGAAGATTATCAGAAAGCATGTATTCCCATTGATACAGACCAACCGTGTGAGATTACTGATGAATATGCCAGTAATCAACAAGCGCATCAAGGAGAAAATCCGCGATTTTGTACTGTCTGAGTTTGGCGGCAAAGCTTGTCAGGTGGTCGTGGGTGGAGCACCGCTCAACAAGGAGATTGAGAGTTTCCTCATCAACATCGGCTTCCCTATCGCCATGGCTTACGGAACCACCGAAACCGCTCCATTCATCACCTTTGCCAATACAGAAGAATATGTGCCGGGCAGTTGTGGTGTGAGCGTGAACAACCTGGAAGTAAAGGTACTCAGCAAGGACCCCGAAAATGTACCGGGCGAACTGGTATGCAAGGGAATCTGTGTGATGCAGGGATACTACAAGAACCAGGAGGCAACAGATGCAGTGATTGACCAGGACGGATGGTTTCATACCGGCGACCTTGCCACGATGAGCGAGGATGGACATTTCTACGTCAAGGGCCGCAGCAAGAACATGCTCTTAGGTCCTAACGGACAGAACATTTATCCAGAAGAGATAGAGGACAAACTCAACTCGATGGCAATGGTGAACGAAAGCATCGTGCTCCAGAAGGGGGACAAACTTGTAGGTCTTGTACATCCAGATATGGACGAAGCCAACACGTTGGGATTCACCCAGGAAGATTTAGAGAACATTATGGAACAGAACCGCAAGGAACTGAACGAACAAATACCAACATTTGCCAAGTTGTCGCGCATTCAGTTGCACGACCAGGAATTCGAGAAAACAGCAAAGAAATCAATTAAACGATATCTATACCAGGATGCTATCTAATCCTTTTGCGAAAGGAGCCACAGAGCATGCTGAAATAGATATAGTAAAAGCAAGAAGAGTATGGAAATACCTAGCTTTAACGCACTTATCCAGAAAAGCATCATAGACCATTGGGATATGGATGCACTAACAGACTACAAGGGAGCTACCTTGCAGTATCACGATGTGGCTCGTAAAATCGAGAAATTACACATCATGTTTGAAAACTCAGGCGTGGTAAAGGGTGACAAGATTGCCCTCTGCGGTCGCAATAGTGCCAATTGGGCTGTAGCATTCCTTGCTACCCTCACCTATGGCGCTACTGCAGTACCTATCCTGCATGAGTTCATGCCAGACCAGATTCACAACATCGTAAACCACAGCGATGCCAAGTTGCTCTTTGTGGGTGATGTTGTGGCTACCCAGGTAGATGCTACCAAGATGCCTGGTTTGGAGGGCATCATCTACATTCCAGACTATTCACTGGTGGTATCCCGCACAGATAAGTTGACCTATGCCCGTGAGCACCTCAACGAGATGTTCGGTATCAAATTCCCTAAGTATTTCCGTAAGGAACACGTACATTATTATATAGATGAGAATCCTGATGAGATGGCGCTCATCAATTATACCAGCGGAACCACCGGTTTTTCCAAGGGTGTGATGGTACCTTACCGTGCGCTCTGGAGCAACATCGACTTCGCCCAGCACGTATTGCCGAAGGAGGTCAAAGCTGGCGACTCTATCATCAGCATCCTTCCGATGGCTCACATGTATGGTATGGCATTTGAGTTCCTGTTTGAGTTTATCACAGGTTGCCACGTATTCTTCCTCACCCGCATCCCAAGTCCGGCTATTATCGCCGAGGCATTCAGTCGCATCAAGCCAGCCGTTATCATCGCTGTGCCTCTGATTATCGAGAAGATTATCCGCAAGAAAGTTTTCCCTAAGATACAGAACAACCGCATGCGTATGCTTCTCCACATGCCTGTCATCAACAAGAAGGTACGTGAGAAGATATGTGATCAGGTGACTCAGGCATTCGGAGGCAACTTCTATGAGATTATCATCGGTGGTGCTGCTTTCAACCAGGAAGTGGAGAGTTTCCTGCATAGCATCGGCTTCAGATATACCGTAGGTTATGGTGCCACAGAGTGTGCTCCTATCATCTGCTATGAGGACTACAAGCACTTCGTACCTGGCTCATGCGGTAAGGCTGCAAGAAACATGATGGTGAAGATTGCCAGTCCAGACCCAGAGAATGTACCTGGTGAGATTTTGGCAAAGGGTCCTAACGTGATGCTCGGCTATTACAAGAACGAGGAAGCTACTGCTACTACCCTCGACAAGGAAGGCTGGTATCATACAGGCGACCTCGGTACCATGGACGGAGATGGCAACGTGTTCATCAAAGGCCGCAGCAAGAACATGCTCTTGGGTGCATCTGGTCAGAACATCTATCCTGAGGAAATCGAAGACAAGCTCAACTCTTTGGCTCTCGTCAGCGAAAGCGTAGTCGTTCAGAAGGGTAATCAGCTCATCGCTTTGGTTCATCCTGATTTCGACGAAGCTCAGTCATTGAACTTAGGTAGAAAAGAGTTGGAAGAGATTATGGAGCAGAACCGTCAGGAGCTCAACGCCATGATTCCTGCCTACAGCAAAATCAGCGAGATTCGCATCCACGACGAAGAGTTTGAGAAGACTCCTAAGAAGAGTATCAAGCGATTCCTCTATACTGCAGAATAAAACATCAAGAAATAAACATCAAAAAGAGAGGGTGTGTCATGGACTTATGACACACCCTCTCTTTTTCATTTCTTCATATTCATTTCTTCATCGGACATCTGACATATCTTATAAAAGGACACCAGAACGGATACGTGACAACGTTTCCGGTGTCATCTGAAGATAGTTGGCGATATAGGTAAGTGGAGCACGGAGCACCACCTGCGGACTCAGATCGCAAAGTCGCTTGTAGCGATTAGGCGCAGACTCGAAGCGAACCAAATCGGCATGAATCTGTGACTGAATCAAGCTCTCTTCCAGAATCTTACGATAAAGCATCTGGATATTGACATTGCGCATAGCAGCAGCCTCCAGTTTCGCCTTCGGCAAAGCATAGACCAATGTAGGTTCCAGTGCCTCCACCTGCAAACGGGAAGGTTCCTCCTTAAACAAACTCTCGATACACATGAATATAGAGTGATCTACACCCAAGTGCTCGGTCACCTCCTTACCATTCTTAAAATAGAACTGGCGTACTAATCCTTTCTCTATATATGAAATGTTTCGACACACCTCACCCTCTTGAAGAATCTTTTCGCCCTTACCATATTTGATAGGAACGAGCAGACTCTCCAGCACATCTAATTCATCGTAAGTCATGGTACTGTACTTACGGGCAAGCTCTCTTGCGATATCTCGCGTCAGGGGCATGTTCTTAAATTCTTGCATTTCTACAATCCTCCTTATTTTGGTCCCCCATATGCTCTACAGATGAGGGAAATTTATAATTTTGCATGGTTAGTCTAACTTAAGTACTGCGAGGAAAGCCTTCTGAGGCACCTCTACATTACCAATCTGTTTCATACGCTTTTTACCCTTCTTCTGCTTCTCCAACAATTTGCGCTTACGGCTCACGTCACCACCATAACACTTGGCTGTAACGTCTTTACGTACCTGCTTGATGGTTTCACGCGCCACAATCTTCGCTCCGATAGCTGCCTGAATGGCAATATCAAACTGCTGGCGTGGAATCAGGTCTTTCAGTTTCTCGCACATTCTGCGACCGAAAGCCACTGCATTGTCACGGTGGGTCAGTGTACTCAAGGCATCCACTGGTTCACCATTGAGCAGGATGTCGAGCTTCACCAGGTCAGAGTGGCGGAAGCAGTCGATATGGTAGTCGAAGGAAGCGTAACCCTTCGAGATACTCTTCAGTTTATCATAGAAGTCGATGACAATCTCACCGAGAGGCAGCATGAAGTGCAGTTCCACACGGTTGCCGCTCACATATTCCTGATTGATGAGTTCGCCTCGCTTATCCAGACATAATTTCATGATAGGACCGATATAGTCGCATGCTGTGATGATAGTGGCACGGATATAAGGTTCCTCAATATGGTCTATCATCGTAGGATCAGGCAATCCCGAAGGATTGTGAACCTCCTTCTCACCGCCCTGCTTGTCATATACCATATAGGAAACGTTAGGCACCGTGGTGATGACATCCATATTAAACTCGCGGTCTAATCGCTCCTGCACGATTTCCATGTGGAGCAGGCCCAGGAATCCGCAACGGAAGCCGAAGCCTAAGGCCACCGAACTCTCTGGCGAGAAGGTAAGGGAAGCATCATTGAGCTGCAATTTCTCCAGCGAAGCACGGAGGTTCTCATAATCGCTCGGGTCAATCGGATAGACACCCGCAAAGACCATCGGCTTCACTTCCTGGAAGCCAGCAATAGCCTTTTCGCATGGACGTGCGATATGGGTAATGGTATCACCCACCTTTACCTCGGTCGCATTCTTGATACCAGAGATGATGTAACCCACCTCACCGGTACCCAATTCCTTGCGAGGAATCATGTCCATCTTGAGTACTCCAATCTCATCAGCATCATATTCCATGCCCGTATTGAAGAACTTCACCTTATCACCCTTGCGGATGACGCCATTCTCAATTTTGAAGTAGGCGATGATACCACGGAAGGAATTGAACACAGAGTCGAAGATCAAAGCCTGAAGTGGCGCCTTGTCATCACCCTCTGGATGAGGAACACGATTGACAACAGCCTCAAGAACATCTTCTACACCCTCACCGGTCTTACCCGACGCACGGAGAATGTCTTCACGCTCGCAACCAATCAGATCAATGATTTCATCTTCTACCTCCTCCGGCATAGCCGAAGGCATATCTATCTTGTTGATGACCGGAATAATCTCCAGGTCATGATCTATAGCCATATATAGGTTGGAAATGGTCTGTGCCTGCACACCCTGTGTGGCATCTACGACCAAGAGCGCTCCCTCGCAAGCTGCGATGGAACGTGAAACCTCGTAGGAGAAATCGACGTGTCCCGGAGTATCAATGAGATTGAGGATGTATGCTTGTCCATCTTTTGCTTTATACTCCATCTGGATGGCGTGGCTCTTAATCGTGATACCGCGCTCTCTTTCCAAATCCATGTCGTCGAGCATCTGACCCTCTGTGATCTTAATCGTCTGGGTCTTCTCCAACAAACGGTCTGCCAAGGTACTTTTACCATGGTCAATATGTGCAATAATGCAGAAATTTCTTATCTTATTTATATTCTCCATATATTATTTTCTCTCTTTAGTTTGCAAAATTACCTTATTTTTAGGAGAAAACCAAATTTTTCACGTACATTTTTTGATTTATCGCCCTAAACCGTGATTTCTCCCGAACCATAACAGCGGTGGTGATTCTCATCATAAACCACACAGAACTGTCCTGGAGCCACTCCATGAATAGCCTCATCCGAGTGAATCATCCATCTGCCATCCTCCAGTTTTTCGATGGTAGCAGGATGATATTCCGGGGTATGACGGATCTTGAATGTGCCCCGTGACATCGGCACTTCGCGAGTTAGGAAATGGAAATCGTGCAGCGGAAACTCCTGTTTATAGGCTGTCTGAGGGTCATAGCCATGACTCACATAGAGGATATTCTTCTCTACGTCTTTCTTGATGACAAACCAAGGACCGCCGCCGAAGCCCAGTCCCTTACGCTGTCCGATGGTATGATACCACAATCCCTTGTGCTCACCGATACGCTTACCTGTTTCCAGTTCGATGACATCTCCCGGCAGATCACCTAAATAGCGGCGGATATAGTCATTATAGTTGATTTGTCCGAGGAAGCAGATGCCCTGACTGTCCTTGCGCTTGGCATTGATGAGATGTTCTCTTTCTGCGATTTCACGCACCTCGTTCTTGATATGATGACCGATTGGGAAGATAGCCTTCTTGAGTTGCCAGCTCTCTATCTGGGCCAGAAAGTCGGTCTGATCTTTCACCGGGTCAGGACTGGTAACGAGCCACTTATCCCCATTCTCATCTATTTCGGTCTGGGCATAATGTCCCGTAGCGATGAGGTCATAATTGTGTCCCATCTTCCGATCAAACGCACCGAACTTGATGAGTCTGTTGCACATCACATCCGGGTTAGGCGTATATCCAGCCTTCACCTTCTCCATTGTATATCGGGTAACCTCATTCCAGTATTCCTGATGACAATCCACCACTTCGAGTTTACAACCATATTTGCGAGCCACGGCAGTAGCCATTTCCAGGTCCTCCTCAGAAGAGCAGTCCCACTCTTCCTTTTCTTCCGGACCGATCTTGATATAGAAACAGTCGGGATGCAAACCCAGTTGGGTAAGTTCCCATACCACCACTGAGCTATCTACTCCGCCCGAAAGCAGCACCGCGATACGCTTGTCTATGATATTTTCAGTCATTTCTTCTTATTTATGAATTAATTGCGTGCAAAATTACAAAAAAAGTGCGATACCTAACTATAAATAAATAAAAATTAGTACCTTTGCACTCGAATTTTCAATTTTACAAGTAGTTATGGATATCTTAAGAAATCTATTTTACGGCTTCCCTGACCTTTGGGGAGGCGGTGTAGCCCATTCTGTCATGATACTTGCATTGGTCATCACACTGGGCTTGAGTCTCGGCAAGATTAAGGTGAAAGGTGTTTCCCTTGGCTTGGCGTGGATTCTCTTCATCGGTCTTATCTTTGGGCATTTCTCGCTCAATCTGGATGAGCACCTGCTCCACTTCCTCAAAGAGTTCGGTCTGATACTCTTCGTTTATTCCATCGGTCTGGAAGTGGGACCAAGTTTCTTTTCTTCATTCAAGAACGGTGGCAAGAGTCTCAACCTGCTCAGCATCATCGTCATTGCCCTGAGTATCATCACCACGCTCGGCATCTACTCCATCTCCGACACCTCTATCACTTCGATGGCTGGTATCCTCTCTGGAGCAGTAACCAATACGCCTGGTCTCGGTGCTGCACAACAGGCATTCAGCGATTTGCGCCATATCGATGCTCCATCCATCGCAGCCGGCTATGCCATCGCCTATCCAATGGGTGTACTGGGTGTCATCCTCTCTTTCGCCATCCTGCGATTTGCGCTCCGCATCGACAAGAATGAAGAAGAAGCACAGGCTAAGCGCGGATTCGGACATCTGGAAGCGATGACCCTCAACACATTCTCTGTGAAGATTACCAATAAAATGATTTTTGGTAAAACCGTGAAAGAAGTACGCCATATCTTGGACCGTGACTTCATGATTTCGCAGATACACCGTCCTGACAACGACAGCAACAAGGAAATGGTCAACGGACAGACTGTACTCAACGAGGGCGACATCATCTATGTAGTGGCTCACCCTACTGTACAGGAGCCTCTCATCGCACTCTGCGGTGAAAAAGTAGATTTGGCATGGGAGGAGTTTGGTAATGAACTGATTACCCGCCGTATTCGTATTACCAAGCCAGGCATCAACGGAAAGACCATCTCACAGATGCAGATTCGCTCTAACTTAGGTACCAACATCACTCGTGTAAACCGTGCAGGCGTCGATCTGATAGCCACACCAAATTTGAAACTTCAATTGGGCGACCGTGTTACCGTAGTAGGTACAGAACTCGCCATCAGTCATACAGAGAAAGTATTGGGTAACCAGATGAAGCGACTCAACTACCCTAACCTGATTCCTATCTTCTTGGGTATCATGCTCGGTTGTATCGTTGCCAATATTCCTTTCTTCATCCCAGGCATCAACGAGAACCTGCGTCTTGGACTGACCGGTGGACCATTGGTAGTAGCCATCCTGATAGGTTATTTCGGTCCGAAGTACAACCTCGTGACTTACAATACGATATCCGCCAACCTCATGTTGCGAGAGATAGGTATCTGTATCTTCCTGGCATGTGTTGGACTCGGTACAGGAGAGCAGTTCATTGAGACGGTGGCTACCGAGAAGGGTATGATCTGGATTCTCTATGGCATCGGCATCACCATGATTCCAATCCTGTTGGGCGGTATCATCGGCCGTTACCTGTTCCACATCAATTACTTCACCCTGCTTGGCGTATTGGCTGGCGCCAATACGAACCCATCGGCTTTGGCATACGTAAGAGAACAGACCTCAGCCGATTCACCAACCGTAGGCTATGCGAATGTATATCCATTTGCCATGTTCCTGCGCATTGTAACTATACAGATTATTATTTTCGTGTTCGGATAAAAACGGACCCACTTTATAATTATTAAGGATAAAAAAAACATTCATGGAAAAGGAGAATGAATTAGGGGCAATCTTAGCCAATTCAGAAGAAAACAAGACATGCAAGTGTGGTAACGAGAAAGGCAACTGCAAGTGTATGGAGATTTCCGAGGCCGAACTTCGTAGAAAACTCGACCTTCTGCTCCGTACAGGAAGCATCCTCATGGAGAGCGCAGCCGACACCTCACGCATCATGCGAACAATGAAACGAGCTGCTGCTTTCTTAGGACTCGACGAGAAATACCTGCATCTCTACATCAACTGGAACGTCCTGATGGTGAACTATAGCGACGAGGAGCACTCGTTCTCTAAGTTCCAGCGCTGCGAGAAGCACGGCATCAACCTGACATCCATTTCAATGATCAGTAAGTTGACCTGGCGTGCCATCAAGGAGGACTATTCGCTCGACCAATATGAGGCAGCACTCAACGAGGTAAAGGCAACTCCTCGCAGTTTCACCCCTTGGCAGGTAGCTATCGGCGGTGGATTTGCCTGCGGTGGATTCTGCATTCAGTTCGGTTGTGACTGGCCAGCATTCTTCTATTGTTCATTGGCAGCCATCCTCGGTTTCCGCCTTCGTATGTTCCTGCCTTCCAAAGGTTGCAATAACTATGTGGCTATCGGTATCTCAGCATTTGTTGCTACTCTTATCGCATGGCTCACCTCTTTCCTTTCGCTCAATCCAAGCATTGCCAACAGCCTGCCAGATTTCATGCATTCTGCTACTCCTTGGCATCCACTGATGGCGTGTGCCCTCTTTATCGTACCGGGTGTACCGCTGATCAACTTTGTGAGTGATATGCTCGACGGATATATCGAGGTGGGTATGGTAAGAGCACTCAACACATTGCTGATGGTGTTGGCTATGGCTTTCGGTATCGCATTCGCTATCCAGGTATGTCACATCGATAATTTCGTGAAGGATCTCACCATGACTCCTCACCACGAATATTGGGAATTTGCCATCGCAGCAGCCGTATCAGCTATGGGTTTCTCTACCATTTTCAGTATTCCGAGAAGACTGTTGCCAGCAGTAGCCGTAGGAGGTATCATCGCCGTATGTTTCCGTAACTTTGTGAACCTCGGTCCAAGCAATGGCAATATCGGTCTGGATATGGGTTTGAGCATCGGTTCCTTGGCAGGTTCAGCCCTCATCAGTATCATTGTCATCAAGGCCCGTCACTGGTTCCACACTCCTCACCAGTGTATCACGATTCCAAGTGTAATCCCTATGGTACCGGGTGTATTGATGTATCGTGCACTCTTTGCTTTCATTGATATGCACGGTGTGGTAGGTGAGGTTACGGTAGGCATGAACAATGCCATCAAGGCATCGCTTGCTATCATCTGCATCGCTCTGGGTGTAGCCATTCCGAATGTCTTCTTCCGCCGCTTTATTGCAGACAACCGCAAGCGCAAGCTCTTCAATATGCTCGTGGAAAGAAAGAAGAAGAACGGCGAATTTGTGGATTTGCATGAAGTAGAAATCAAATAGAGCCTTATTTCATCAAAAAGAACAAGACTCAATTATTATAATAAGGGTGTGTCATGGAATTATGACACACCCTCTTTTTTTCTTCATTATTTTTATTCATCGGATTACACGGAGTTATCGGATGAAGAAAAACAATGAAGAAATCCGATGAATAAAAACTATAAAGAAAACTGATAAAGAAAGATGAATAAAATGATATCATGAAAATTGATTCTCTGGGCAAGGAAAAATTTACGGCTGGGCAAGGAGAAATTTTTCCCTGGGCAGGGAAAAATAAAAGTGGGTCATGACTCTCGGAAAAGAAGCGCTTCTGATAAATGTCCTGTCCTTTACAAGGATGTAAATATCTTTTCTCATTTTTGATGGCATATTTTGTTTTATTAATGATTTTTTCTTCTTTTTCTCTCCCTATTTCAATTATTTGTTGTATCTTTGCCTTTAAACAGAACCAAAAAGGAATTAAGACTATGAATATAGAACATTTTATTGATAGAATAGAAAAAACAGATGGTCTTTCCCAGACCCTCGGAATGCATTTTATATCAACTCCAGAGCCTGACACGCTCCAAGCCACCATGAAAGTGGATGAAAGAAACAAGCAACCTTTCGGATTCCTCAGTGGGGGTGCCTCACTTGCACTGGCAGAAAATCTGGCAGGTGTAGGTTCGTTGGCACTTTGTCCGGGCCAAATAGCCGTGGGCATCAACGTGAGCGGTACCCATGTTCTGGCAGTTTCTGAGGGCGATACCGTTACTGCATTCGGTAAACTCATTCATAAGGGAAGAACCCTGCATACATGGAAAATAGATATCAAGAACTCAGCTGGAGACATCATCTGTACTGTACAGGTAACCAACTACGTCTTCACTCCTAAAAAAGACAGCGGAAAGAAGGTAAACCTGCAGGATGCTGAGGATAAACCGCTACAGGAAGATGATACCCCTATGCAAGCAACAGAAAACCCATCAACCAATCAGGAGGACTAAAACGGCATGTCAGCATTTGCATTTTATCGACTCCCCTATAAAGATCACTATACGTTGGTGATGCAGCATGATGATGATCCCGAAAAACTCAATTCCGTCAATGAACTGAATGGGAAACATGGCTTCGTCATCGCCCCTTTCACGCCTTCGGAAGAATGTCCTATTCTCCTGATGCGCCCCGATGTGGTCAAACACTTCCCTATCCAGGCAGTAACTACAGACAATAAGAAGATTCATTTTCCAGAATCTGTCAGCGAGAAAGAAGCATACCAGAAAGATTTCGAAGATTTCCATCAGCAACTGACCAAGGGAATATTCGACAAAATCGTATTGGCTCGCTGCTCACACCAGAAATCACCTGAAGCAAAAGGACTGAAGGCTGAAGAACTTTTCAAGAAGGCCTGCCAGATGTACCCACGCCTCTTTATCGCGCTCGTCTCCACGACCCAATCGGGCACATGGCTCATGGCTACGCCGGAAATACTGCTCAGTGGAAACGGATGCGAATTCAAGACCATGGCCCTGGCTGGAACACATACCGGAGAAGAAACAGTCTGGACGAAGAAGGAACAGGAAGAACAGCAGTACGTAACCGACTACATCGAGGATGTCATCTCAGAATTTACGGATGAATACAGCAAGAAAGGACCTTTCACCACAATGGCTGCCAACCTCTACCATCTTCGTACCGATTTCCTCTTCCGACTGGAAGATACCGACTGCTTGGGCGAGGTACTGGATGCACTCTTTCCTACCCCAGCAATCTGCGGTATTCCCAAGGAAGAAACCCGCCAATACATCCTGGATCATGAAAGTATCAACCGCAAATACTACAGCGGATTCGTAGGTCCCCTCATGCCTTCGGGAGAAACCCAACTCTATGTTTCACTCAGATGCATGAATATACACCAGGGAGGCAGTTTCCAACTTTATGCAGGCGGAGGACTGCTTGCTGAAAGTGAAATGCAAAAAGAATGGGAAGAAACTGAGGCAAAATTAGGAACCATGAGAGCTGTTATCATCGAGTAATCATACATTTAAAAAAGCAGATTCGTGTTTAGCAATATTGAGAATGTAAATATACTGACCAGTGTACTGAAAAGACATGGAGTCAGGAGAGTTGTGGTATGTCCGGGCAGTCGCAACGCACCACTGGTGCATAACCTCAATGAGATAGACGGCATCACCTGTTATCCCGTAACGGATGAGAGAAGTGCAGGATTCGTAGCATTAGGAATGACCTTGGGTGACCCTTCACCTTGTCCAGACCCAGTAGCGGTATGCGTTACTTCTGGTTCTGCATTACTCAACCTATATCCAGCGGTAGCAGAAGCATACTATCAGAAACTGCCGGTTATCTTCATCTCAGCAGACCGGCCGGGCGCATGGATTGGGCAACAAGATGGGCAAACCCTTCCACAACCGGATGTATTCGGAACAATGGTCAACAAGAGCGTGAACCTGCCTATTATCACTCCTCGCATTCATAGCGAAGCAGGATGCCTGCCTGCAAATGCCGAAGCTATCAACAGCATGCACGATGAACAGGCATGGCATTGCGAGCGCTTGGCCAACGAAGCCCTTATCGACTGCAAACACCGCAAGATAGGACCGGTACACATCAATATTCCGATACCGGAACCCCTCTATGAGTTTACATGCCGTCAACTGCCACAAGCCCATAAAGTGGATTACATCCGTTCGGGAATGTGGAGCGGAGATTTCCACTATGGCGATCTGCTTGACTTTCTCGAAGCCAAAAAGCCGATGATAATCATCGGACAAGACTATCCTGCCTCCATACTCTATGGCATCAAGAATATTCAGAACTGGGCAGTCATACTCTGTGAACCAACCGCTTTGGGACTCGACAGTAAGGATCCTGCTGACAGGAAATTTTCGACATCCCAACTGATGACTAACTTTGAAGAAGTACTCTATCAGATAGAAGTCAAAAAAGCAGAAGACCCGGATTTCGACGAAGAAGCCTACCTGCCAGACTTCATTCTCTATACAGGCGGTAACATCGTCAGCAAACGACTCAAGCAGTTTCTGAGAAAAGCAGCTCAAAAGGCCCAGGTATGGCGAGTGAGCAAGGACGGAGACTATATCGACACCTTCATGCGAACCGACCGGATTTTCCAGGCAAATGTGCATCAGCTGGCAGATGCCATGACCTCCTACGATCAGAAATATCCAGATGAGGTGAATGATTATCGGGACCTCTGGACAACAGCCTTACGACATGCCAAACGGCACGCCTACGATTATGAACCGGAATACAGCAGCATGGCTACCGTCAGGTATTTTGAACAGGAATTTCATGCCAACTCCAAGAAGGACAGCAGAGAATGCCGCGTATTCTATGGCAACAGTATGGCAATACGCCTGGGTTGTATCTATGCGCATCAATACGTATTCTGCAATAGAGGCGTGAATGGTATCGAGGGAACACTCTCCGCAGCAGCAGGACTATCCATCTATCTCTCGGAATATCATCATCCTGATGCCAAAAAACAACAGAAGGTATTCTGCATCCTGGGCGATTTGAGTTTCTTCTACGACCAGAATGCCCTCTGGAACCAGAACCTCAACGGCAGTCTCCGCATCATCGTACTCAATAATGGCGGTGGTGCCATCTTCGGCAAGTTCAAAGGGCTGAAAGAAAGTGCAGCCAGAGAAAACCTTGTGATGGCAGAACACCAGACTTCAGCTGTCAACATCTGTCAGGCAAACGATATCACCTATTTAGGAGCAGACAATATGAAAACGATGAAGTATGGTATTGACCAACTCATCCATTCTGACTCAGAGAGACCGATGCTTCTCGAAGTATTCACCGACATCGATGCAGACAACCGGGCACTGGAAAATTACTTCAAAAGTTTATAAAATGGGGAAAATCATACATACAATCCCATCCATGAGAATTAGAACAAACATTCATAAAATATGAGAAATTGGAAGAAAATAGAAGGATTTGATTTCAAGGAAATCATCTTCGAAGAATACAATCACATCGCAAAGATTACCATCAACCGTGAGCGTTACCGCAATGCTTTCACCCCACTCACCACCTGGGAGATGTCACAAGCCTTCAGCTATTGCCGTGAGTGCCAGGGCATCCGTGTCGTGATTCTGACAGGAGCAGGCGACAAGGCATTCTGTTCGGGAGGCGATATGCACGTGAAAGGCCGTGGTGGCTATGTGGGTACCGATGGAGTACCACGTCTCAACGTACTCGACGTGCAGATGCAGATACGCCGTTTGCCAAAACCAGTCATCGCCATGGTAAACGGTTATGCCATCGGTGGCGGTCATGTGCTCCATGTGATGTGCGACCTGACTATCGCATCAGAGAATGCCATCTTCGGACAGACAGGTCCAAAAGTAGGCAGTTTCGATGCCGGTTTCGGTGCTTCATACCTTGCCCGCATGGTAGGTCAGAAGAAGGCACGCGAAATCTGGTTCCTCTGCAAGCAATATACTGCCAAGGAAGCTGAAGAAATGGGAATGGTGAACAAGGTAGTGCCTTTCGACCAACTGGAAGATACCTGTGTGGAATGGGCAGAAATCATGATGGAACGCTCTCCTCTCGCCCTCCGCATGATCAAGGCGGGTCTGAATGCAGAACTTGACGGACAGGCTGGTATTCAGGAACTGGCTGGAGATGCCACCATGCTTTATTACACGATGGATGAAGCGCAGGAAGGTGGTAAGGCATTCCTGGAGAAGCGCAAACCAAACTTTGACGACTACCCGATGTTCCCATAATTTCCTATCATTCCCCATCAAGGAAACATATATCTACAGAAATTTACCTTTTTGGCTACAGATTCATTCTTTTCGGCATTTTTTTCTATAGAAAAACTCAGAATACCAAAATATTTTTCTAACTTTGCAGCCGAAATACAAAAGTAATAAAAGTTACAGTAATGAAATTTAAAGGATTAATCTTAGCTATGGCACTCTGTTCAACCATAACAATGGGAGCACAGGGTGCGGGTAAATTTGTTCCATTTAAGTATGGAAACATGGATCAATGGGTAACAAGAAGTATCAAGGAATCAGGAATTATAGGTGGCAGCCAAAAGACGCTCTATGAGGTAGGCCCCAACATGTCGCTCTCTGGCAACAATCCATATACCAACAAAGGCGGCTCTCCTTGGGGAACCTCCAATGTCCTGGCTCATGTATCCGGTATCTACAAGACCAACTGTTCTGTATATCGTGATACCCACGCCGGTCATGGTCATTGTGCCAAACTCGTCACCCATATCGAGAAGGTGAAGGTGCTCGGCCTTATCAACATCAAGGTACTGGCAGCCGGTTCTCTCTTCCTGGGCGATGTACGTGAACCTATCACGGGTACCAAGGATGGTCCGAAGGCTATCAACTGGGGTATTCCTTTCACCGCCCGTCCAAAGGCTTTGAGATACGACTACAAGACTCACCTCAGCACCAGTCCTAACCGCATCAAGCAGACAGGTTTCAGCAGTGCCTCTACCGTAGCTGGTCATGACTATGCCGTAACCCTTCTTTATCTGCAGAAACGTCATGAGGATGCCCATGGTAATATTACCGCCAAGCGCGTAGGTACCGTAGTGGTGAAATATGGTAAGAGTACCAGTGGATGGGTGGAAAATGCCACTTACGAGATACACTATGGCGATATCCGCCACATGGCAGGATATAATGCATCTCTTATGGGACTTCGTACTACCGACTATGCACGCAACAGCAAGGGCAAGAGCGTACCTGTAAAGGAAGTAGGATGGGCAGCAGCCAATGAAACTCCAACTCATCTCGTATTACAGTTCTCTTCCTCTCATGGCGGAGCATATATCGGAACTCCAGGAAACACATTCTGGATAGACAATGTGGGACTCGTTTATTAATCGCGTCCCACACCTTATTATATATATAAGAAGCAACAATATCTTATTTAGGAAAAATAGTATCATGAAGCATCTACTCATGTGCCTCATCTGGCCTGCTTTGTCAGAACCTTCTTGTGCCAAAGCGATAACAGATTATCTTCCAGAAGACAGCATCCAGGTAATGACTGCCGAGGAGTCTGACACCCTCCATACTCCTGAGAAAAAGAAATCTCTCATTACGAGATTTCTCGACTATTTCAATGATGCCAACAAAAACAAGAAGCATAAGAAATTCGACTTCAGCATCATCGGCGGTCCACACTACAGTACCGACACCAAACTGGGGTTAGGACTTGTGGCAGCAGGACTCTATCGTACCAATCCCAACGATACGATTCTGCCTCCTTCCAACATTTCTCTCTTCAGCGATGTAAGCACTGTAGGATTCTACATGTTAGGCATCAGGGGTACCCACATTTTTCCACAGGATAAGTACCGCGCCGACTATACCGTCTATTTCTATTCCTTTCCCTGCGACTACTGGGGCATG
Source organism: uncultured Prevotella sp. (assembly GCA_900554835.1). Taxonomy (GTDB): domain Bacteria; phylum Bacteroidota; class Bacteroidia; order Bacteroidales; family Bacteroidaceae; genus Prevotella. Next base: position 29,333 of record USJD01000011.1, read on the forward strand.
GGATACGATATGGGAAATGACGACAGTAACAAGAGTGAGATGAAGCGATGGCAAGCTCGCATCAAGGGCAGTTTCCTCTTCCATCTGGGAAGTAATTTCTACATCGGTCCCATGGTGAGTTATGATTATGTGATAGGTAAAAATGTAGAACGACCAGAACTGCTCAACGGTATGGACAGACATACCTGGAATTTAGGTGCCGGTTTCTCTGCCGTCTATGATTCAAGAGATGTGCTTACCTACCCACATCAGGGTCTCTACATCAATCTGACCCAATGTTTCCGACCACGGTTCATGGGCAACGATTATGCTTTCAGTACCACCGAACTGCAAGTGGATGCCTACCAGAAAATATGGAAAGGAGCTATCCTGGCAGAGGATTTCCGTACAATGCTCAATTTCGGCAACCCGTCTTGGGGCATGATGGCTCTCTTGGGCAACAGCAACTCCATGCGCGGATACTACGAAGGACGATATAGGGACAAACATAAGATGGAGGTGCAGATGGAACTTCGCCAACATATCTGGAAACGCAACAGTCTGACCGCCTGGATAGGTGCAGGAACCATATTCAGCAAGTTCAGCAACATCCGTTCCCGACACATCCTGCCTAACTACGGACTGGGATACCGCTGGGAATTCAAGAAGAATGTAAATGTACGCCTTGACTACGGATTCGGAAAAGCAGGACAATCAGGATTCCTGTTTAGTATCAACGAGGCATTTTAATCAAAAAATCAATAATGAACTTTATCAATAAAGACAATTTCAATAAGCTACTCTATATCTATGCGACGCTGGCACTGCTATTGCCCAACATCGCTCTCTGTATCACGGAGCGCCTGTCGCCATGGGCGAGTGCCACCAATATCATGCTGCCATTGGGCATCTATATGCTACTGATGTCACTCTGCAAGAAAACGGGCAAGATGATATGGATATGCTTCATCATCATCTTCTTTGCAGCATTCCAGCTGGTACTCCTCTATCTCTTCGGTAAAGGAGTGATAGCCGTGGATATGTTCCTCAACCTCGTAACCACCAATCCTGGTGAGGCTATGGAACTGCTCGACAATCTGGTACCAGCCGTGGCAGGTGTATTCATCGTATATCTACCGCTGCTCATCTTAGGAATCATATCCATCAGAAGCAAGCGGTGGGCTCCACTATCGAGCAACTGGCAGAGAAGAATGCATAAATGGGGAGCCTCAACAACTATAATAGGTCTGGTCTGCCTGGGCTTTACATACTGTTTTTCAGATCATTACAAATTACAGGATCAGCTCTACCCTGCCAATGTATTCTACAATCTCGGCTTAGCTGTGCAGCGCAACAATGCCTCTGTAAATTATCAGGAAGCTTCCCAGAATTTCCGATTCAATGCCACCTCTACCCATCCTGCCGATTCCAGTGAAGTATATGTGATGGTAGTGGGCGAAACAGCCAGAGCACACAATTTCAGTCTCTATGGTTACAAGCGTGATACCAATCCATTGCTCAGCAAGACAGCAGGACTCGTGGCATTCGACAAGGTGACAACCCAGTCGAACACAACCCACAAGAGTGTACCGATGCTCCTTTCAGCAGCCTCAGCCACCGATTTCGAACGTCTGTTCCATGAAAAGGGAATCCTTGCAGCCTTCCGAGAAGCCGGTTTCCATACCGTTTTCCTGAGCAATCAACTCCCCAACCACTCCTTCATCGACTTTTTAGGAGAACAGGCTGACGAATGGGCCTTCATCAAGACCGGAGACAGAAACGAGGCTTTCGACAAGGCGTATGGACAAACATTCAACAAGAGATACGGGCAGGGCAAACTGGCCAAGATGGACGAAAAAGGCAATGTCTATGATGCAGACCTGTTGCCAATTCTCGACCAGATACTGAGCAGAAAACATCAGAAACTCTTCATCGTGCTCCATACATACGGATCACATTTCAACTATATGGAACGCTATCCGAGAAACATGGCGCATTTCCAGCCAGACAGCCAGAGCGATGCCAAAGCAGAAAACCGCCGCGACCTGTTGAACGCTTACGACAATACCATCCGCTATACCGACTACGTATTGCACAGCATCATCGAACGTCTGCAGAAGAAGGGAGGCATGAGTGCGATGCTCTATACAAGCGACCACGGAGAAAACATCTTCGATGACAGCAGGAAACTCTTCCTACATGCCTCACCACGGGCTTCGCATTATGAACTGGGCGTACCTTTCCTAATTTGGACATCAAGGAGTTATGAGCATCTGGAACCAGGAGTAGATGCGGCTCTCTCTCAGAATAAGCATAAGAAGATACAAAGCAGCCGTTCTGCCTTCCACACGATGCTACAGCTCGGCGGCATTGCCACCCGATACCGTATAGACAGATATTCCGTAGCAAATTCGGACTATCATCCAGAGTCTCTGCTGTATCTCAACGACCATGATAAAGCCATTCCTCAAGCCGACTGTGGATTTGACAAATAGAAAGCCAGATAAAAGAAAACAAGAAAGAAAATGGCAAATAGAAAGAAGATTGATAGATAAAATGAAAAATAATTCATTTTTTATCTCTTTTACGAAAAAAAGTAGTATCTTTGCCCTTGAAAGTGTCATAAGGATACTTTCAAGGGCAAATGCATTCATATAGATGAATCTAAAACGCTATAAACAACAAAGAATTAAACAATAAAGTTTAAACATACATTAAAGACTAAAAAACAAAAGAAAATGGAACAGATTAAAAACGATCAGCTCACATTGGAGATTTCATCTCTCGGCGCAGAACTTCAGAGTATCAAGGATGCCAATGGCAATGAATATCTTTGGGATGGTGACGAGAAGTACTGGAATCGCCACTCACCTATCCTCTTCCCTATCGTATGCGGTTTGTGGAAGGATACCTATCGCATTGACGGCAAGGAATATACACTCCCACGTCATGGCTTCGCCCGTGATACTGAATTCAAGCTGGTTGGCAAGACTGCTGACCGTCTCACCTTCGCCCTCATCGATAATGAGGAGACCCAGAAGAATTATCCTTATCACTTCAATCTTGCCATCTCTTACCGTCTGGAAGGCAACGAGATTCACGTTATCTGGCATGTAGAGAACACCGATGATAAGGAAATCATGTTCCAGATTGGCGGTCACCCAGCATTCCTGGTTCCTGGTTGCAAGAAGGGCGAGGAGATGAAGGCTACTCTGAAACTCGACAACGAAGCCCCTGTTCGCCTGTATGGTAATGTGGGCGGCTGCATCGACCGTCAGGCTAAGGAGACCGTGGAGACAGAAAAGGGTATCTGGGAAGTCAACGAGGAGACCTTTGCAGAGGATGCAGTAATCTTCGATAAGAGCCAGGTAAAGCAGGTGAGCATTCTCAACGAACAGGGTGAACCTCACGTAACCGTAGAATTCAAGACTCCTGCCGTAGGTATCTGGAACCCAACAGGCAAGCATGCCCCATTCGTCTGCATCGAACCATGGTATGGATTGAGCGACTGGGCAGAGTTTGACGGCGAATTTAAGGACAAATATCTGATGAACCGCCTCCAGCCAGGAGCAAGTTTCATGAGTGAGTATATTATTAGAATCGAAAAATAACATATAACAACTTCATATTCAACATTAAACATTACAAAAAATGAAAGAAGAAATGAACCTCCCCGAAAACGCTTTCAGAGAGCTGAAAGACGGGGAAGAGTACAAGCCACTGATGTCGCCCGACAAGGTTTATCCTGAGGTGAACGGATGGTCAGTGACTTGGGGTATCGTGATGGCAATCATCTTCTCTGCAGCCGCAGCCTATCTGGGTCTGAAGGTTGGTCAGGTATTTGAAGCAGCCATCCCTATCGCTATCATTGCAGTAGGTGTCAGTACCGCTACCAAGCGCAACAAGGCTCTTGGCGAGAATGTCATCATCCAGAGCATCGGTGCCTGTTCGGGAGCAGTAGTAGCAGGTGCTATCTTCACCTTGCCTGCCATCTATATCCTGCAGGCTAAGTATCCGGACATGACTACTTCTTTTATGAAGATTTTCATGGCTTCGGCTCTCGGTGGTGTGCTCGGCATCTTGTTTCTGATACCTTTCCGCAAGTATTTCGTAAGCGATATGCACGGCAAGTATCCTTTCCCAGAAGCGACTGCTACCACACAGGTACTGGTAAGCGGTGCTAAGGGCGGTGACCAGGCAAAACCTTTGCTTATCGCTGGTCTGGTAGGTGGTCTCTATGACTTCATCGTTGCCAGTTTAGGATGGTGGAACGAAAACTTTACTTCCCGTGTAGTCGGTTGGGGTTGCGACCTTGCTGACAAGGCAAAACTCGTATTCAAGGTGAATACAGGAGCTGCCGTACTCGGTCTGGGTTACATCATCGGTTTGAAATATGCCTTCTACACCTGCTTGGGTTCACTCGTCGTATGGTGGCTGATAGTACCAGGTATGAGCATTGCTTTCCACGACAGTGTGCTGAGTGCCTGGGATCCAAGTATCGTGAAGACCGTAGGGGCTATGAGTCCTGAAGAAATCTTCAGAGCATACGCCCGCAGTATCGGTATCGGTGGCATTGCCATGGCAGGTATCATCGGTATCATCAAGAGTTGGGGTATCATCAAGAGCGCTGTAGGTTTGGCTGCACAGGAACTAAAGGGCAAGAGCGATGTGGACGAAAACGTGAAGCGTACTCAGCGTGACATTTCTTTCAAGATTATCGCTATCGGTTCGATTGTAACCATCCTCATCACCTTCCTCTTCTTCTGGTTTGGTGTGATGGAGGGCAATCTCCTCTTCGCCGTCATCGCCATTCTGCTGGTAGCTGTTATCGCTTTCCTCTTTACTACCGTGGCTGCCAATGCTATTGCCATCGTAGGTTCTAATCCTGTATCAGGTATGACCCTGATGACACTCATCTTCGCTTCTGTAGTGATGGTGGCTGTAGGATTGAAAGGTCCAGGCGGTATGTTGGCTGCGCTGATCATGGGTGGTGTGGTATGTACCGCATTATCGGTGGCAGGTTCATTTATCACCGACCTCAAGATAGGTTACTGGCTCGGTACCACTCCTAAGAAACAGGAGGGTTGGAAATTCCTCGGTACTCTGGTAAGTGCTGCAACAGTAGGCGGTGTGATGATGCTTCTGAATGAAACTTACGGTTTTGCATCCGGTTCTCTCGCAGCTCCTCAGGCAAATGCCATGGCTGCCGTCATCGACCCATTGATGAACGGTGTGGGTGCTCCTTGGGTACTCTACGGCATCGGTGCTGTCATCGCCATCGTACTCACCTACTTTAAGATTCCAGCATTGGCTTTTGCTCTCGGTATGTTCATTCCATTGGAGCTGAATGTCCCACTGTTGGTAGGTGGTGCCATCAACTGGTATGTGACTTCCCGCTCTAAGGATGCCAAGGTGAATAATGAACGCGGCGAAAAGGGTACGCTCATTGCCAGCGGTTTTATTGCCGGTGGTGCCCTGATGGGTGTCGTGAGTGCCCTGCTCAAGTTTGGCGGCATTGAAGCCAGCATCGCTGAAAGCTGGTGGGTAAACCCTATGTCAGAGGTTTGTTCGCTCATTGCTTATATCCTCTTGATAGGTTTCTTTATCAGAGCTACCAAGAAGTAATCAAGGAACTATAATCGCATAAAAGAGCGATATTTTATGGTTTCTGACAAAAAAAGTAGCAAAATATTTGGAGATTTCAAATAATCGCTTTATCTTTGCATCCCAATCCAAGAGTTTCAGGCTTATGGATTGGGATGTTTTGGTATCATCATTGAGAAAAGACAGATTCGGGGTTGACTGGATTTGACGGCGAGATGAAATGGTACGTAAGCACGCGGAGGCTCGTTGGCTACCTCCTAAATCTTAGTGAACAAAAAATTAATTGGCGAAAATAACTACGCTCTCGCTGCCTAATCGAAGTACAGTAGATTAGCTTTATTCCGTCACAAGGTGATGGAACGGGACATCGCTCAACGGATGTAGTTCCGAATCTTGTTGGTCAAGCGGTGCAGGTAAATCGGAAATAGCTCGGGTAGGCCTCGATGCTCGGGTGAAATTTTAGAGGATAAGGGTATGATTGGTGGTCCAGGTCTTGTCATACTTCGAAAATCAAAGGCTGGAATAAGCGTGTAGAAAGCGTATGGTTTCCTTGTGCGGACGAGGGTTCGAATCCCTCCAGCTCCACTCCTTATACAATAAAAGCTGCTGAATCTATTTTTTCAGCAGCTTTTGTTGTATATTATCCCTTAGGCAAGGTTGTTGATGAGAGTATCCATCAAGATGGCTTATAATTGGCACATATTACAAAAAGTACAAACTCATAAGTTTGGGAATTAAAACCTCACAAGTTTGGGAATTAAAATCTCACAAGTTTGGGAATTAAAATCTCATAAGTTTGGGAATTTGATTTTTTATACTTATCTTTGCAGCAGTTTTATAAGATTATATTATGGCAGAGTATTTAGACAGATACATGGACAGTGTGATTGAGCGTAAGCTCAAATCATGTGGAGTGGTAGTCGTGAGTGGACCGAAATTCTGCGGCAAGACAACAACCTCCGAGCGATTCGCTAAGAGTGAGGTGAAATTGAACACCAGGCAGATGATTCAGCTGGCGAGAATGGAGCCTCGCAACATGCTTCTTGGCGAGAAACCGCATCTGATAGATGAATGGCAGACTGCGCCTGATATCTGGAATGTGGCAAAAGAATGGATTGACGAGCACCCAGAG
>USJD01000012.1 GCA_900554835.1 uncultured Prevotella sp.
TGTCTTAACTCCTCAGCGACCGTAGGGAGCGATAACTCCTTTAACTTCTTTAACTTCTGAACTTGAATAAGAAAAAAAATAATAAAGGAGAATAAAAAATGACTCAACAGGAAGATATTAAGAATGCAATAGAATGCATGCGCAAGGGTGGAGTGATTCTCTATCCTACAGATACCGTTTGGGGTATCGGTTGCGACGCTACCAACCCAGAGGCAGTGGCAAAGGTTTACAAAATAAAGCAGCGCGATGACAGTAAGGCGCTTATCTGTCTGGTGGATAGTGCAGACCGTATGGCGCGTTATTTCCGCAATGTGCCTCAGGTGGCTTGGGATTTCATCGATGTAGCCATGCCTGTGAAGCCAACTACCATCATCCTTGATGATGCTACGGGTGTAGCCAACAATCTGGTGGCAGAGGATGGCAGTCTTGCCATGCGAGTAACTTTCGAGTCTTTCAGCAAGGAACTCTGTTATTGCTTCCAGAAGCCTATCGTGAGCACCAGTGCCAATGTGAGTGGTGAGCCTGCAGCCCAGAACTATCGTGATATTGATCCGAAATTGTTGGAGCAAGTAGATTATGTTTGCTGGACCCGTCGCCAGGAGCATAAGCCTCACAAGCCATCCAGCATCGTGAAGATAGCCAAGAATGGTGAGGTAACAATTATCCGATAAAGAAATCTGTGAAGTTTCTTCATCGGATTTCACGGTTTTTTCTTCATCGGATTACGCGGAGTTATCGGAACATTCTTGCTTATCGGATTACTCACGGATTTTCGCGGATATTTGGCCTCTGGCCAATGGTTAGTGCCCGAAATGTGCTGCTATTGTTTTGTCACGCAGATTTCGCAGATGACGCAGATTTTTATGGAATCTCTGGTGAATCGCTTTGTCCGATCTCAGGGGGTATCTGTATCGACCGAACAGGTCGCCTCTGCGTAAATCCGTGAGTAATCGCCTCAGCAGGAAACCTCCGAATAAATTCCGTGTCATCCGATGAATAAAAATCCCCGATGAAAAAAATCTGCGTCATCTGCGAAATCTGCGTGACCAAAACCTCCCACAAAAATCTGTGTATATCCGTGAAATCTGTGGGACATATTCTACTCCCAAGGGGTATCTGCAACGACCGAACAGGTCGCCTCCGCACAAATCCGTGAGTAATAAATATTTGTTTTTACGGGAATCCCTTTACTTTCGGTTTCCCTTTTCGTTTTCGTTCAGCAAATCCTGCTTTTCCGAAGAATCCTCATTTTCCAGATATTCTTCTTCCGTTATCTCTTCTTCCAATATATCATCTTCATTCGTCACTTCTTCATCCGCCATCTCTTCTTCATCCGTCATCTCCTTTTCCTTCTTTCCGAAGTCAGGATCTATTTTGAGGTAGTCGGTAACCAGGAAGGTGATTACGCAGCATGCCATCACGACGATGAAGAAATGGCGGTATCCCAAGATGTCTTTCAGATAACCCGAAACCATGCCCGGAAGCATCAGACCGAGATAGGAAATACCGGTACAGATGGAGTAGTGGGAGGTTTTGAACTTGCCCTGACTGTAGAACAGCATGTAGAGCGTAAGCACCGTGAAGCCTAATCCATAACCGAACTGCTCTACGAACAGGCAGGAGGACACTATCACGATATCAGAATTGAGCGAATAGCTGAGATAGATATATACGGCATCCGGCAGGGTGATGGCGCAAACCATCGGCCACAGCCACTTCTTCATACCGTCACGGCTCACCAAGATACCTCCGATGATGCCACCTAAGAGGAGACCGATGAGACCTACCGTACCATTGGCAAGTCCGTATTCCTGCGGCGACATGCCCAGACCGCCCTGTGAGTTGGGACGGAGGATGAAAGTCTTGGTCATCGTATTGAGCAAAGCCTCCGGGAAGCGGTAGAACAGCAGGAAGAGCATCACGATGACCGTCTCTCTCACTCCGAATTTCGTAAAGAAAGTGCGAAACATATTCTTCAGTTCGTGAGTCACTTCGCCCACAGTTCTCTCCGTCTGCACATCCTCTTTCGGCGTAGGCATCAGGCGGCTATGGTAGAGCCACAGACCGATGAAGATGCCAGCCAATCCGTAGAAAATCAGTGCCCACGAGAAGCGTATCTGATTGCGGAACATCACCTGCAGCACGCCAGCCAACATCACTAAGAAACCATTCACAAAGATGATGGCGAGGCGGTAGAAGGTGTTGCGCAGACCCACAAACTTCGTCTGGTTGTGCTCATCCAGTTCTATCATATAGAAGCCGTCGGCAGAGATGTCGTGGGTGGCGCTGCAGAAGGCGATGAGGAAGAAGAAGCACATGGTGGCCTGAAACCAGAAGGCTGTAGGTAGCGAGAATGCAATGCCTGCCAGTGCAGCTCCGATGAGCGCCTGCATCGTGAGCACCCACCAGCGCTTCGTCTTCAGCAGGTCGATGAACGGGCTCCACAAGGGTTTGATCACCCAGGGAAGCGCCAGCCATCCTGTATAGAGACCCACTTCGGCATCCGTGAGTCCCAACTGCATGTACATCACTACAGAGAGAACTGTCACAATCACGTTGGGCAGTCCCTCAGCAAAATATAGGGTAGGGATCCATGCCCATGGATTCCTGCTATTCTTCTTTGTTACCATTTTATCCATTAGATATTACTTGTAGATTTTCTTGATTTCAGCTCCCTGATAGTATCTCAGCAGGATATCATCGTAGGAGTATCCTTCGTTGCCCATTACGGCAGCACCTATCTGGCAGAGACCCACTCCGTGCCCCCATCCGGCTCCGATCAGTTCGAAGCGCTGAGGAACCTGGTTCTCGTCCAAATCAAACTTATCTACCACGAAAGCTGAACTGTAGAGATGGCTGTCGCTCAAGGCTCTGCGTATCTCCAGTTCCTTGCCGATGGTGAAAGTCTTCTCGGTACCGATAATCTGCAACTTGCTGATGCGTCCGCTCGTACCGCGTTCCACAGCCTTCATGTCGAGGATGTCGCCGAAGTTCATCTTCAGTTTTTCTTCGAGCAGCTGCTGCAGTTTCTCCTGAGTCAGCGTTACCTTCCAGCGGTAGAAATCGGCTGTCTCCTGGTCGTAGTCGTTTAGTACTTCCGAGAGCACTTTTCTGTCTGTAGTATTGCAGAAAGCAGGCGGGTTGGAGCGAATCCAGCGGTCAGCCTCTTCCTCCTGAGTCAGATCCGGAAGTTTGTCCTCAGCATCCATCAGAGCCTTTGAACCCATCTGAGCCTTTGAATCCATCAGGGTCTCTGCATCTCTTGCATCCTTCAAACTCTCGGCATTCATAGAACCCTTCAGTCCTTCTGCATCTCTTGCATTCTTCAAGCACTCGGCATTCATAGAACTTTTCAGTCCTTCCGGCTTGATTCCCAGGGCAATATCTCTCACGGCAGTGAGATAGCTCTTAGGCGTGTTCTCCCAGCAATATTGGAATTCCTCGGTGATACCGCCGCAGCACTTGGAGAAGCGGGCATCGCAGATTTCCTCGCCATTCATCAGAATCTGTCCCTTGGTCTGGCGGATAGCTTCTGCCACATGCGGAGAAGTCTCCTTGGTGATGCCCTGGTAGCGCTGGCAATGGTCGTCGGCGCAGACATCAAAGATGGTGTGGTCTTCGCGGTCGTACCAGCGGATGAGCATGTCGTCTTTCTTGACAAAAGAGAAGAAATTGTTGCCGCTCTCAGCCACGTCTCTGCGCTTCTTCATCTGCGCCAGGAGCCATGAACGGGAGATGACGGCATGCGCCTTGAGGAGTTCAAGACTGGAGGTAGCACTCATCTCGCTGGATATCACACTCTCCAGATATTTCTCTACAGGAAGCTCGTTGATGGCGCAGATCTTGTCTGATTCTACCACGAAATGGAGCGTGCCTAAGAAGGTCTGTGTTTCCTTGCGCTCCCAGTGGAAGTTGACACCGATAGTGACATCGCTCAGTGAGAAGGAGGCATCGCAGCTCTGCGGATGGAAGGTAAGCGAACTGTACTGGTTGCCGTTCCAGAGCACACCTCCCTCGGAGAATTCCACTTCCTGCTCGCCCGTTACCACCTCGCCCTTGGCAAGGTAAGGCTTGTTGAGCGAGAAGTGAATCTTCTGACCGCTCACGATGCCCACAGAGACATTCGGCTGCTTGCCGTTATTATATAATGTGGAAGTAGTGACGGTACTTTCCTCAGCCTCCTTGGCAGCCTTCAGCTTTTGGATGATGCTTTCCATCTTGTCGCTGGAAATGCCGCATTCCTTCAGGATAGCCTCAGCCTTCTCCTCGGTGAGCTTGCGGAAATCCTCTTCGCGTGGCGTGATGATGAGGCCCGACATGTCGAGGGCACCCGGAGAAACCATGATCTGGGCATCGCCCTCGGCAAAGTAAGCCTCCGGACGGTGCTTCTCTCTTGGTATCACGATACTGATATATTCATCGCCCTTGCACCAGGCCACGATGTTCATCATCGGCTCAGTCTCGTCGCCGCGCTGAGGCATCGCACTGTAGAGACGCTTGAAGAGCATCTCGTCGCATTCCTCGCTCTTGGAGATGATCACGAAGGCTGGAACGGTATAGTCGCGGATGGCTGCTATCTTCTCCTCATCGTTCAGGCAGATGATATCTGTCAGGTTGCGTGAGAGGCGCTGCCAGTTGTTCTGCAGGGGAAGTATGCCGCTGGTTCCTGCCTGGAAATGCAGATGGTCTGGAGCCGAGGCACCGCACTTCGGACCGTTGTAGAATACCATCAGTTCGCTGTGCAGACTCAGGAATCGGTGCATCTCGCCATAGTTCTTGAAGATGGCCTGCGGCTGATGCTTGCGTGCCGGAATCGTGAAATGTACCGGAAGGATAGGGAACGGATTGACCAGCAGGTAGAAACGTTCGTCTATCTGCTTGGACATCTGTACCTTCGGACGGTTCTTTTCGCAGAGGAAGCATGGGCGCTCATCGAGGGTCTTCTTGTCGATCTTGGCACCTGTGCTCACGATGCGGGCAGGGTTCCATTGCAGTTTGAGAAGGTCGGAGAGAGTCTGGTTCTCCACATGCTTCAGGTCGCGGTAGCGATGGCGGGCATCCTCCCATCTCTCCAACTGGCGGTTGAAGAAGCGAGAGATACTGCTGTCTTCCATAATGTCGGCCTTGCCCTGCAGCATCTGCTGGCGTGCCTTCAGTTCCATCGTGCGCAGACGGTCTTTATAGAGATTGTTGGCATTCACCTTTTCGATGCTCAGAGCGGCATCACTGTTGCCACCCCAGCGGCGGCAGAGGTACAGTTCATCATAGATTCTTCCGATTCTGTATCGGCGAGAGAAGGCAAGTCCTAAGGCGTAGTCTTCGCCATAAGACGTGTTAGGGAACTGTATCTGTCTGACGAGCGGTGTGAAGAAAGCTCTCGGAGCACCTAATCCGTTGATGCGCAGTGCATTGTTGCAACCGTTCTCCTCGGTCCATTCCTTGTGGTCTATCAGTCCTGGAGGCAGGGTGTTGAGGTCGAAGTCACACATGCGGTACGAGCCAATCATCATCGCAGCCTTCTGGTTGTGGAAGGCATCTACGATTTTCTGGAGAGTCTTCGGAGACGAATAGAGGTCGTCGCTGTCCAACTGGACTGCAAACTTGCCGCAGTACTCGCTATTGATGGCTACATTCCAGCAGCCGCCGATGCCGAGATCGTTTCTCTCAGGCACAATCTGTACGAGACGTCCTGCCTGCTTGTCGTTTCTGGCTTCCATCTCGTGAGCGATTTCATCAAGAATCTCGCCAGTACGGTCGGTAGAATGATTGTTGACCACGATGACGTTGAACTTGAAATTGGCTTTCTGGCTCAGCGCACTTTTCACGGCATCCGCGATGGTCTTCTCTCTGTTGAAAACCGGAATGACCACAGAAGCCTCGTAGAAGAATTCCTGTTCGCCGAAATCCGGTTGGCGATAAAAACTGGTATCGATGAGAGCCCCCACCTTGTTGAGATGCTGTGTGCAAGCCTTTTCCATCTCTATCTGTACCTCTCTGTTGCGAGGGTTCACATAGTCGAACTGCTTCTCGCCACTCTTTCGGTTGTCGAGTTCATCTTCTGTATAGAGGAATTCATTGAGATGGAAAATCTCGCCCACGCGGCTCAGATAGAGACGCAGATCGTAGAGGCCCGCATATTGATAGTCTGCTCTGTCCTGCTGGGCGATGAAGTCACGGAGGGCTTGAGCCTTGATGAACCAGAGACTTCCGAAATCGAAGTCGTCGCGGAGGCTACCAGACTGGTAATCAATAACCGGATGCTTGATCAGCTTGCCGGTTTCCTCCTCCTGAACAGCTTTCAGTTCATGAGTTTCAGTTCCATCTTTTTCTTCTTTTCCTCCAACTTTTTCAGCCTCTTTATCTTCTTTGATCAAGGAATAATAGTCGGAGTAAACCATGACGGCTCCCGTATCGTCAGCCGTGCGGAGGAATCGCTCCAGGGCATAGAGTCCCCATCTGATCGGAGTAGTCTTGGTGCAGATCATCACATAGTCGGCATCGGTGTTTTCTGCAATGCTTTCTACCGTGTTGCTGCTTTCCAATCGGTCAATGACTACGAAGGTGCATCCATCAGGCACTTGGTGATGGGCTGCAAAATCAGCGCTCACCAGGAGATTGATATGCTGAACCGTCTTGTTGTCATGAAGTTCCAGAAGTGCGCTTTGGGCTACTTCAATGTCTTCACAAGGTAAGAAAAGGTCTATTTTTTCTCTCATTTCTTTGTGTTATGTTTTTGCGTTTCGGCTCCCTTTTGAGGGGTCAAAACGGTATTTTTTATCTATATTTTAGCTTATTATATTAAAATATGTGGCAAAGATAACAATTTTTCGCCAAAAAATACTATCTTTGCACTATGAATGATGAAAAAAAATATCTTTTGGGGCTTACCCTTGCTGAATTAAAGCAAGTGGCTAAGGACTTGGGTATGCCTGCCTTCACGGGTGGGCAGATGGCGAAATGGCTCTATGAACAGCATGTGCAGAGCATCGACGAGATGACTAATATCTCGAAAGCTAACCGTGCCAAGCTGGCCGCAGAATATGAGATAGGATGCGCCGGATATACCGACGCACAGCACTCCGTAGATGGTACCATCAAGTATCTGTTCCCTACACGCAGCGGAAAGTTTGTAGAGACGGTCTATATCCCCGACAAAGACCGTGCCACGCTCTGTGTCTCATCACAGGTGGGATGCAAGATGAACTGCCTCTTCTGTCAGACCGGTAAGCAGGGGTTTGAAGGAAGTCTGCCTGCTGGCGATATCCTCAATCAGATCTACTCCCTGCCAGAGGTGGACAAGCTCACCAATATCGTGTTTATGGGACAGGGTGAGCCGATGGATAATCTGGACAACGTGTTGCGTGCTACGGAAATCCTGACAGCTGACTATGGTTGGGCATGGAGTCCGAAACGTATCACCGTAAGTTCGGTGGGCATCAAGAACAAGTTGAAGCGATTCCTCGAAGAGAGCGAGTGCCATGTGGCTATATCGATGCACGATCCGATACCGTCTGAGCGAGCAGAGCTGATGCCTGCCGAGAAGGGTATGGGTATAGAACAGGTTGTGGAGCTGCTCCGCAATTATGATTTCTCTCACCAGCGTCGCTTGTCTTTCGAATATATCGTGTTCAAGGGAGTGAACGACAGTATGCAGCACGCCAAGGCAATCATCAAGTTGGTGAAGGGTCTCGACTGCCGTTTCAATCTGATTCGTTTCCATCAGATTCCAGACATCCCATTGCAGGGCGTCAATGATGAGAAAATGGAACAGTTCCGTGATTATCTCACTTCTCACGGAGTCTTCACCACCATCCGTGCCAGTCGCGGACAGGATATCTATGCAGCTTGTGGCTTGCTCAGTACCTCCAAGAAAATCGGAGAAATCAGAGAGCACGAGGACGAAGAACGCTCTTCGCGATAAGACTTTCCTCAGCTGAAGATACTTTCCTCAGCAGAAGAACTTTCCTGAACTGAAGATGCTTTCCTTAGCAGAAGATGCTTTCCTTAGCAAAAGAAGCTTTCCTTAGCTGAAGAGATAAATGTCAAAACGATGATAGAATAATGATGAATTGGAAAAGTCTGAGATTGTTTCTTGCAATCAGCTTTGTATTCGTGCTGGCTTGTTGCAAAGACGGGAAGGGCAGTCGGCTTCCTGAAAGTATCGGTCAGCCCTATGAGGTAGTGCTTGAAGGAGATACGAATCGCATCGTGACTGCTATCTTGCAGGAGAGTGTGCCGGATATGCCTCAGCCGGAACCCATGTTCAATATCATACAGGTAAGGAAAGGAAAACTGACAAGCCTGTATCAGACGGTTAGAAACCGGGTTGTCGTAGATGTGGATAAGAGAAATCGTGACTTTGAAGTGAAAATCAGCAAGGATGTCAATGCTGCTCCGCAAGTCATCATCCGTATCAAGGCGCAGACCGTAGAACAGTTGAAAAGCCGCCTGGATGGAATGAAACTCCACCAGATACTGGACGAATCGGAACTGAAGCATCTGGCGTCTGTCATCCGGCAGAATGTAGAGAAGCAGAAAGAGGTAAAGCGGCTCTTCGGCATCGATATGAAGATTCCTGCTGACATGCAGTCAAGTAAGCGTGGTAAGGATTTTCTGTGGCTGTCAAATAATGCAAACTCGGGTATGCAGAGCCTCCTCATATTTAAGTTGAGAGATTTTTGGCGTGGAAATCCATATCTTCCTTCTGCTCTCAAACCGAAAGTTGACAGCGTGCTACGTGTCAACGTGCCAGGTGAGGAGGATGGCATGTACATGCAACTTACCTATATCAGGGAATATTTAAATGGATGCTGGGAAATGAAGGGGGATGCCATGGGAGGACCTTATGTGATGAAGCTGATGGCTGATTCTGACTTCACACAGGGGCGGAACGTCCTTGGAAAATATGATGCATTAGTCATCATCGGTTTCGTCTATGCGCCCGAAATGAAGAAAAGAAATTTAATCAAGCAGTTGGAAGCTGTATTGACAACTATCAGATAAAAAACTTCGTAAGTTGCAGATGAAGACTTCGCAAGTTTCAAATGAAACCATTGCGAGATTCATATGAATATCGTAAGACTCATATAGCAATCATAAGATTCAAATAAATACATCAAAAAATAATATATGGACAATCAGAAAGTAAGGGTGGCTATCACCCACGGAGATACCAATGGTATCGGATATGAACTCATTTTTAAAACCTTTGCAGAGCCAGAAATGCTGGAACTCTGTACACCTATTATATATGGCTCGCCAAAAGTAGCTGCCTATTATCGCAAGGCAATGAACTTGCCAGGACAGTTCTCTATCATTCAGCAGGCTGAGGATGTACAGGATGGAAGAATCAATCTTCTGGCTGCTGTAGATGACGAGGTGAAAGTGGATATGGGTATGCCTACAGCTGACTCTGGACTGGCTGCTGTAAAGGCGCTCGATCGTGCCATGACTGATTATCGTGCCGGTCTCTACGACGTGCTGGTTACCGGACCTATCAACAATGCCAATGCGCAGATGGATAATTATCCTTTCCCTGGTCATAGAAATTATATTGAGACCTGTCTTGGAGAGGGCAAGAAGGGACTGTCTATGCTGATTGGTGGTGATCTCCGTATCGCATCGGTCACAGAAAAGACACCTTTGAAAGACGTACCTGCAGCTATCAGTCTGGAGGCAATCGTTGATAAGGTAACCCTGATGCAGCAGACTCTCAAGCGTGATTTCTATATCAGCAATCCACGTATCGCAGTGCTTGCTTTGAATCCAAAGAGCAATGAGGACAGCAGTTGTGGTACAGAAGAACGCGAAACCATTATCCCTGCTATTGATGCATTGGCAGAGAAGGGCGTACAGGCGTTCGGTCCTTATGCTACAGATGAATTCTTCGGAAGAGGCTATTTCAGAGACTTCGATGGTGTGATGGCTATGTATCATGACCAGGCAACAACTCCTTTCCATTCATTATATACAGAAGACGGTGTTGTCTTCACTGCTGGCATGCCAATCATCCGTACTGCAGCAGATGTTACACCGGAGTTCTGTATCGCAGGAGTAGGAGAGGCTGATGAGACATCTTTCCGCCATGCAGTCTATTTGGCTGTGGATGCTTACCATCATCGCAATGAGTATGATGAGGCTCGTGAAAATCCGCTTCCAAAGCTTTATCACGAAAAACGTGATGAGAGCGAGAAAGTGCGTTTTTCTATCCCAAAGAAGCATTCTAATGCTCCTTTTAACCCAAAGGCTGAGGTGAAAAGTTAAAAAAATGACTATTTTATGCCATTTTTGCAGATTATTCAAAAAAAATGCGTAATTTTGTCAGCTAAATGGACACAAGTGAACTTCAGAAAGTAAAACAACGGTATAACATCGTGGGTAATAGCGATGGATTGAACCGTGCGCTCGATGTCGCCTTACAGGTGGCACCGACAGATCTTTCTGTGCTTATCATCGGTGAATCGGGTGTGGGTAAGGAAATCATTCCGCGTGTTATCCACGATCATTCTCCACGCCGACGTGAGAAGTATTTTGCTATCAACTGCGGTAGTATTCCTGAAGGTACTATCGATAGCGAACTCTTCGGCCATGAGAAAGGTTCCTTTACGGGAGCTATCGGAGAAAGTGAAGGATATTTCGGTATCGCCAACAAGGGAACCATTTTCCTCGATGAGGTGGGCGAGCTGCCTATCCAGACACAAGCCAGATTGCTCCGTGTGCTGGAAACCGGTGAATATATCCGCGTAGGTGGACAGGAGGTGAGAAAGACTGATGTGAGAATAGTGGCTGCTACTAATGTCAACATGCGCAAAGCCATCAGTGAAGGTCGCTTCCGCGAAGATCTCTATTATCGTCTGAATACTATTCCTATCCAGATGCCGCCGCTCCGTGAAAGAGGAAATGATATCCTTCTGCTCTTCAGACTTTTTGCGATGCAAATGGCTGAAAAGTATAGGTTGCCTAAGATTTCGCTCAGCGAGGATGCAAAGGTCATCATGCTCAAATATAAGTGGCCGGGTAATGTAAGACAACTCAAGAATATCACAGAACAGATGTCTGTGCTCAGTCAGGAACGGGAAATCAGTGCTGAAATGCTCTTGCATTATATTCCGATGGATGAAGAGTCCACCCAGTTGGCTACGATTCCTTCCCAGACGGGCGGTGCTCATAGCTACGAGAGCGAGCGTGAACTTCTCTATAAGATTCTCTATGAGTTGAGAGGCAATGTGAGTGACCTCCGTCGTGATGTCAGTTCTCTGCGTAAGCAATTGGATGAAGCCCGCCAGCTCAATGGTGCCAGTGGATTTGCAAGTCCTAATGCTATTACTCCAGTAGAGTCTGTAAGCGACTTCCCTGCGAGAATGGATAAGACACCAAGTATCCGTCCGGTCATTCCGCATCATGCGACAGAAGATGCCATCGTTGAGGAAATCAATGAACCGGAAACGCTGAATCTGAATGATTTGGGGCGCCAGATGCTCGAAAAGGCTTTGGAACGAAATAACGGAAATCGCAAAAAGGCTGCGCAGGAACTTGGTATTTCCGACCGTACGCTGTATCGCCGTCTCAAGCAATATGGACTCAATGGCGATGAGGAAGAAGAAAAAGACAAAAATAAGTAAGACAATTGGAATATGAAGCGTTTTCGCAAACATATATATATAATAGGTGTCATCCTTACTATTGGCATTCTTGCTGCATGCTCCGTGAGCTATAAGTTCAATGGTGCAAGCATCGATTATACCAAGACCAAGACTATCCAGATAGCGGAATTTCCTATCAGAAGTACCTATGTATGGGGACCGATGGGACCGATGTTCAACAATGCCTTGAAGGATGAATTTGCTAATCATACCCGCTTGCAACAGGTCAAGAGAAATGGAGACCTGAAGATAGAGGGAGAGATTACACAGTATAGCCAGCGCAACAAGAGTGTTTCGAGCGAAGGCTATTCTGCACAGACTGAATTGTCTATTACTGTAAATGTGAGATTCACCAATAATGTGAACCACAAAGAAGATTTTGAACGCCAGTTTACTTCTTCAAAGAGTTATGAGACTACCCAGAGCCTGGCATCGGTTCAGGAAGAACTGGTCAATCAGATGGTGAAGGATCTGGTAGAGCAGATTTTCAACGCTACTGTTGCAAATTGGTAATTAGGCATTCTCTCAAGAAATATGCATTCTCTCTGGAGTTATAATTCTCAGGGGAGATATTGTTCTCATAAGAGATATATGTAGGCAGAATAGAAGCATTTTGTCTGAAAGATGAATTTCTTCTGAAAAGTTGAATTCGTTAGAAAAAAGTTTTTAAAAATTATAACTGTTAATATTATTAGAGATTCGTGGAATTAACAAGATTGATACAACATCCGGAGGAGATGAATAAAGAGACTCTTTATGATCTCCGTGAGCTGTTAGCACTCTATCCGTACTATCAGACGGCTCGATTGCTGATGTTGCAGAACTTGTATTTGCTCCATGATGCCAGTTTTGATGAAGAACTTCGCCGGGCAGCTATCTATATTACTGACAGAAAGGTGATATTCCAGATGGTGGAGGCTGCTCATTATCAGCTCAAGAAAGAGTCGCATGCTGCGGCTGGAAAGAAAGATAATACAGCTGATAGAACTTCTGACTTGATAGACAACTTTTTGGAGTCTATACCTGCTGATAAGGAAGACGAGGAAAAGAAAAAGGAAAAAAGAAAACCAACTCCTGCAGATGCAGCCGTCGATTATGTGGCTTATCTTCTGGAAACAGAAGGGGAGACTGAGGAAGAGAACTCCTCACGTACCATCTCACTCATTGATGATTTCATGGAGGATGGAGGATTCAAACTTCCTAAGATTGATGTTTCTGCTGATTATCAACCGGAGTATAAACCTGAGTTGGATGACAACAACAAGGAGGAACAGGCCGAAAATAGTGGGGTCTTTACTGAGACTTTGGCTCGTATCTATATTAAACAGGGAAAATACCAACGTGCACTCGACATTATACGCCGCTTGCATGAAAAGCATCCAGGTAAGAGTATGCATTATGCTGACCAGATGCGATTCTTGGAAAAATTGATCAAAAATAATAAATAAAACTAGTTTTAAAAATGTACACATTATTTGTAGTATTAATCGTCTTGGTAGCATTGCTGATGATTTTCATCGTGCTTATCCAGGAGTCAAAGGGAGGTGGTCTCGCATCCAACTTCTCTTCTTCAAACGCAATCATGGGTGTTCGTAAGACCACTGATGTAGTAGAGAAATTAACTTGGGGTCTTGCTGCTGCTATGGTTATCATCAGCGTAGCTTGTGCTTATGTAGCTCCAACAGCTGTTGGCGAAAGCAGTGTAATGGAAAATTCTGCTACAACTGAGCAGACTGCTCTCCCTGCTATGCCAGGTGCTAACAATGCTGCTGGTGCTCAGACTGCAGCTCCTGCTAAGGGTGCTGATGCCCAGAAGGCAGCTCCTGCTGCTGATGCTCAGAAGGCAGCTCCTGCTGCTCCTGCAACTCCAGCTAAGTAATTTTTCTACATTACTGCGAGAAATTTAAAAGCATTTTATGAAATGACTGTTTCCTTTTTCAGTGGAAACAGTCATTTCTCTTTTTTTGTAAGTCTTCATTTCTCTTTTTTTCAACGTCTTTCTCATTTGTTATTTTGATTTGATTTGCATTAATGAGAAAAAGGAAATAATGAAAAATATAGAAAGAGTGAAGAAGGGGGAATGGAAAGAATGAGAAATGACAGAGAGGATAATGAGGAGTGAGAAGAGAGAAATGGCAAAAAGTAATAGGGGAGTGGAATGAATGAGAAATAACAGAGAGGATAATGAAAATTGCCAAGAGAGGAAAATGAGAAATGAAAAGGAAGGAAAATAAGGTAAAAGTAGAGAAAAATATAGCAAAATAGGGTAAAAAACTACTTTTTTGAGAAAAAATGAAGTTTTTTCGAAAAAAGTTCGCTAAAAATTTGGTGGAATCAAAAAATAGTAGTACCTTTGCACTCGCTTAAAAGAAATAACAATTAAGCAAGCTAATATGGTGGACGTAGTTCAGTTGGTTAGAGCGTCAGATTGTGGTTCTGAATGTCGTGGGTTCGAGTCCCACCTTCCACCCAAGATAAACCCAGTAAATCTTTGATTTACTGGGTTTCTTGTAAATATATACTTTAAATAATTAATTCATCATTTGTCACCAAATGATGAATTAAAGTATCCTCTAAAAAGTATCTTAAGATACCTTTTTTTATTCCCCCATAATTGTGGCGATGAGATGTCTGCTGCCGCCACCTTCTCTAAACTCGCATAGGTATATCCCCTGCCAGGTTCCGAGGTTCAGTCTGCCGTTTGTGATAGGAATTGTCAGTGAAACTCCTACCATACTTGATTTGGCGTGGGCAGACATATCCGTTGGACCTTCATCTTGGTGAAGGTATCTCGGATCTCCATCTGGCACCAATCTCTCAAAGATTCCCTTCAGGTCGTATCGCACATCTGGATCGAAATTCTCGTTAAGTGACAATCCGCAACTTGTATGCCTGACGAAAAGATTCAGTATTCCCGTCTTTGGCAATGCGGGTAAGTGATGAAGTACTTCACTCGTTACGAGGTGAAAACCGCGAGGAAAAGGTCGCAATGAAAATTCAACTTGTTGTATCATATTTTTTTGTTTATATTCTTATAATTCCTTTTTCAGCCATTCACTAAAGAACTTATCGTACAATTCGTAGGTTCCATCTGTTTCTGTAACAAAATCTTTCTCCAATAATCCTTTGATGCCACCTTGTACAAAACTGGCAGAAGGAAGATTGTGCTTCTTGATGAATGCTGACGACATGATATTTTGAGCCTTGCCAGCGTTGCAGATGGCAAAGAGAAGTTCCTTTTGCTTAGCTGGCAATTGAAAGAGAAGGGCTTCGTATGCAAAAGCACTCTCGTCTATAATCGAGTTGAGCGCCAGTTCCATTATCTTGCCATCAGCCTTTTCCGTCATCTTGCCATCAGCTATTTCCGTAAGTGAGAAAATCTTATTGAGCATTCTCTGAAGATACCAGGTGATGCCGTCAAAACGGTCGTATATCTGATAAATGGTTTCTCGTATGATACGCTTCTGTCTTTCCTCAAAAAGGCGAGTAGCGAAGTCGGCATATACCTCTCTATCAATAGCTTTCAGAGTTTTAATGGAGGTGCTCTGATAGAAAGGACGGGCATGACTCAAGAACATCTCCGACATCATGTTGCGTTGAGATCCGGCAAAGATGAAACTGGCATTGTGACAGTGCTGGATGTAGGTGCGTAGTATCGCTTCTACATTCGCTTCTCTATAGCTCCTGATGGTTTGGAATTCATCAATAGCCACAATGCAAGGCTTATCAGCACTCTCCAGATAATGGAAAATTTCATCGAGCGTTGTGGTTGGACTGGTGATTTCTCCCAAATCCACTCCCCACGAAGGTACGCCATTCATATCGAAACTGATGGATGAACGGAGTGAGTGGAGGCAGTTAAGAAAATGTTCCACTACTTTGGTGCCTTTGGGTTTCAGACTTTGCAGAATACTTCTGCCTAGTTCCTGAATGAAGTCGGTTAGGGTCTTCGTGGCATAAATATCAACCAGGAATGTATAGTATTTATCCTTGATTTCTTCTTGGGCATAGACGTGTTGAACCAACCCAGTCTTGCCGATTCTTCTAGGTGCAATCAGGGTGATATTATTGCCATTCTTGATTTCTCTTGTCAAGTCGATGGTTTCCTTTTCTCTATCACAGAAGTAAGCGTCGGATATGTATCCTCGCAGAATAAACGGATTCTCTATCATTGTATATAATCTTCTTTATTGTCTTTGAATAGTCTTATATCTTTCTGATAATCATGGTACAAAGATAATTATAATATTGTTATAATAATACTATTATAATGTAAATATAGGAAAGTTTAACCATTCCAGTTTATCTCTCCCGATTAAGTGGGGGATTTCCTTGCTATCTGGTAAACCTCGAAAAATCTTCTTCTTAGAAGAAGGGAGAAGGCTTTAGAAAAAAACTTGAGAAAAATTTGGTGGTTTCAGAATAAAGATGTACTTTTGCAATCGAAATAAGCATTAAGAGTTGCCCAGTTGTGGCACACCAACCGAGTTTCACATAGAGATAACCACGGTGGTAAAAGAATGTGTAAGTGTTTAACAACTTAAAATAATTATCTTTATGAATCCAAATTCAGATTTAAAGAACAAAGAGAATGTGATGGCAGCTAATGCCGAGTCTTCAACAATTAAGGCAGTTAATGCCGAGTCTTCAACTGTTGATGCAGGCTATGCCGAGTCAAGAATTTCAGAGTATGCAGCCCGCTTTGCCGCATATAGCGATGAACAACTAAAGCAGACTGTAGATCACGAGCGTAATGTTCGTGGTTGGGGCAGCGAGCGCAGCTATTTCCTCGCTGCTCTGCGTGAAGAGTGCGAGAAACGAGGAATAGCATATTGCTGGTAATTCTCGTCTTGATAATGACCCCCCGGCAAGAGATTAGCTTCAAGTTATCTCCTGCCAGAGGTTATTATTTCATGAAACTACATATCCTCCATTGACAACCCTTGGTATCCGATAGTGAATTTCTTGAATTTTCCTGTTGTCTGAAAGAAATGCTCGGCTTTATCTTTTAAAATGCCGAGATTTATATCCTTGGCTTGGCGTTTCACCTCATAGAAAATGACTTTCTGTTCCAGTTCATCAGCAGCGATAATATCAATTTCATTCTCTCCCTTTCTGTCCCACCAAGAAGCGATTTGGGTATATTCTTCGCTTTCTATCATCTTTGCAATGAAATATCTTTCCAGAACCTTGCCTGTGTATGTGGTGTAGCTCTTATCCATAACCATCTTAAGTTTTTTGAAATTCATCAATGATGAGAGTGATTTCTATAATCTTATAGCTTCTTTTTATTTATGTTATTTTCGAAACCGCCGTTTCCGAAATGACGGTTTCGAATGCAAAGTTAACAAAAATGCTTGAATATCAGCTTATTTGTTTGCTAATTTAAGCTTTTTTGTTTGTATGAATGTTGTTGATGTTTTCGAAATAGCGGTTCCGAATATAGTATCTCTACAGCTAAGTATGTAATTAACTGTGATTAGCTATGGTTTCTAACGACCGAAGAGAGTGATAACCCGTTTTGAAAGATTCAAGCCAGCTTTATGTCCTTCTTTAAATTAAATCCTTATACGAATTACAAATTTTTGAGTTTTCTTTGTAACTCCCAAATTTTATTCCATAAAAACAGGGATAATCTCATTTATTTTTTGTAACTTTGCCCTCGAAAAGGGGGAGAGGTTGCCTTAGGCGGCTGCTCCCTTGTAACATAAGTTGAACAAATAAAATAGAATAATAAGAAACAGAAAGAACAAAATTTTAGACATATAAAATATTAAATACAAGCGTTTACGATTATTTGGAGTCTCTTGAAATTTGCCGATTGAAAAAAGACTGAATATAGTAAATATAAGTGAATGCTCACGCTCATAAGGCGTGAGCTAAACTTATCTATATTCAGCAGGTTACGGCAAATACCTTAGAGACTGATAAGTGAGGCTTACGCCTTTCTTATATAGTTTTGCCAACAAGGTATTTGTCTCTTCTGCATTGTTTTAGTAAACCTGGAAGTTTGCCCAAGCATAGCAAAAATGTGACCTGCTAATTCCGATAAAGTTTACGCTCATAATTCCTTATAAGCGACGATGAAACAGGAAATCCCTTATTCATCTGCGCAGCTCTTGTATTATGCTTGGCAGTTGTCACGTAATAGGGGCGGTGCAGATGATGATAAGTTGACGGGTGTCTTGTCGGAGGCACGTGTCGATCTGAATCCCCATCAGGTGATGGCGGCTCTTTTTGCATTCCAATCTCCTTTCTCCAAAGGTGTTATCCTTGCCGACGAGGTGGGATTGGGAAAAACAATAGAGGCTGGTATTGTTATCAGCCAGTTTTGGGCTGAACGTAAGCGTCGTATCCTCATCGTTGCTCCAGCTACCCTCCGCCGACAGTGGAGCATGGAGCTGGAGGAAAAGTTCTTTCTGGATTCTTTTATTCTCGAAAAGAAAAAGGGGATTTCTTTAGACCATCTTTCCGATGGCAAGCAAATCTATATCTGCTCTTATCAGTTTGCTTCCAGACAAGCCGAAATCTTGTCGCGCACTCATTGGGACCTGGTGGTTTATGATGAGGCTCATAAACTGCGCAATGTTTATAAGTCAACCCCTTCGATGGCTTCCCGTCTGAAATCCGCTTTTTCTGATAGTCATAAACTCCTCCTTACCGCCACTCCGCTTCAGAATAACATTGAGGAATTATATGGTCTGGTAAGTATCATCGATGACCATTACTTCGGTGACTTGAAGAGTTTTAAGGCTCAGTATTGCTATAGTAACAAAAACGATGATATTGCTTTTAGTGATCTTCGCAAGCGTCTTCGCCCCATCGTGCATCGCACGCTTCGCAAACAGGTTACGGAGTATGTAAAATATACTTCCCGTATCCCGATGGCGCAGGAATATTATCCTGCTGTTGAAGAGCAGAAACTCTATAATCAGATCAGCGAGTATCTTCGCCGTGATGATACTTACGGATTGCCAACCAGTCAACGTCAGTTGATTACGTTGATATTCCGAAAACTCATGTCTTCATCAACTTTTGCCATCGGCTATACGCTCAAAACGCTTATCGACCGTTTGCAGACCAAGATAGCCCCTTATTCTGCCGATAAACAGCAAGGCTGGTATGGAGAAAATGGAGAAATAGCTATAGCTGCCGAGGATATGTTGGGTGATGATTGGGATGAATGGAATGAGCAGGATGAGAACGAACTGGAAGGAGAAATCCTTACTCCCGATGAGATAGAAGGCATCAAGGATGAAATCAAGGAACTCCAACGTCTATATAATCTTGCCAATAGTATCAGTAGCAATAAAAAAGGTGATTGCCTCTTGTCGGCACTCCATACCGGATTCCAGAAGATGGAAGAGTTGGGAGCCAACCGCAAAGCATTGATATTCACGGAAAGTACACGTACCCAGCTCTATCTGAAACAGCTTTTAGAGGAGAATGGTTATATGGGCAAGATAGTCCTCTTCAATGGTTCCAACAATGATGAAACTTCCCGGAAGATATATAAGGCATGGAAAGAGCGGAATATAGGCACATCAGCCTTTACCCCTTCTTTATCGGCAAACAAACGCCAGGCTATTGTAGATTATTTCAGAGACGAAGCCGAAATCATGATTGCTACCGAGGCGGCATCAGAAGGTATCAACCTTCAGTTTTGTTCACTTATAGTGAATTATGATTTGCCGTGGAATCCTCAAAGGGTGGAACAGCGCATAGGTAGATGCCATCGTTATGGACAGAAGAATGATGTTGTGGTTTTCAACTTCATCAACAAGGCAAATGCAGCTGATGTGCGTGTGTTCCAACTGCTTTCTGAGAAATTCCATCTCTTTGATGGTGTCTTCGGTTCGAGTGATGATGTGTTGGGTAGCATCGAGTCGGGGGTTGACTTCGAGAAGCGGATGCTCAACATCTATCAGCAGTGCCGTACTCCTGAAGAAATCAATGCTGCCTTCGACCAGATTCAGCAAGAGATGGATGCGAGTATCAAGGCAACGATGCAAGATACGCGCAAGCAACTGCTTGAAAACTTTGATGAGGATGTGGTGGGTCTGCTGAAGATTCGTCAAGGCAAGGATATGGGAAATCTGAATAAGTTCCATCGCTGGCTTTGGACGATAACCATTGCTACGCTTGGTAAGGAGAATGTAGAAGTGGTAGATGAAATCAATCTTGTCTTTCGCTTGAAGCACAATCCTTATCCTGATGTGTCGGCAGAATGTGGCATGTATCAGATAACAACGCTGCAATCGCAATACATCAATTATCGTTTGTCGCATCCTTTGGCTCAAAAGGTCATTGCTTTGTGTAAGCAGAATCAGCAAAGTCTGCAGAATCTCCTCTTCGATTATAGCCTATACCATTATAAGGTGGCAGATATTGAACAATGTGCTTATGAAAGTGGATGGCTTCAGGCTCATCTTGTTTCTTTTATATCCGAAGGACAGCAGGAACAGCACATTGTGCTGACGGCACTTGCGGAAGATGGAACGGCTTTGGGTCAGGAGTTTGCTGAAAAACTATTGAATGTACCATCGGTAGTTACAGGAAATGCTTATGTGCAGGAGGAAGCAAGCCAGAAGTTAGCTTCCCTGTATGATAACCGGAGAGCAGCCTTGACCGTTCAGATAGAAGAACGAAACAAGGCTTTGCTTGATGCTGAAATCCTGCATATCGAGAAATGGGCAGAAGACCAGCAGCTCTCTTTGGAGAATGAACTGAAAGACATCAAGGCAAAAATCAAAGAAAAGAAAAGACTTTTGAGTCGTTCGGAGAATGCACAACAAACATTGACCCTGGAAAAGGATTTGAATACCCTTACTCGTCAGCAGAAGCGTAAGCGAGCCGAAATCTTTAATCTTGAAGATGAGATAGAGGAGAAGCGAGACGGAATGATAGACAAAGTGAAGGCTTTTATCCAGCAGCATATTACGGAAGAAGAACTCTTCTGTGTGCATTGGACTTTAAAGAAATGAAACGGAAACAAAGCAAGATAATATAACCAAGTAATATAAACAATGACACAATACGAACAGAAATTTAGAGATATACTTGCAGAAATACTGCAACTCGACCAAGCCGAACTCGACTTTGGTATATATCGCATTATGAATCAGAAACGTAAGGATATTGAGGCGTTCTTGAACAATCGCCTTGTTCCTGAAGTCACAAAGATTTTGAAGGCTCAAACTGTTGCAGGAACTGATATTTCTGCCATGGAGAATGAGGTGTTTTCTCATTTGGCTAAATTCTTTAGCCGTTATTATGAGGGTGGCGATTTTATCTCTAAGCGTCGCTATAAGGATGATGCCTATGCCATTCCTTATAGCGGTGAGGAAGTGAAGTTGTATTGGGCAAATGCCGACCAGTATTACATCAAGACTTCTGAGTATTTCAAGAATTACTCGTTCGTGTTGCCGACCAGCCGTCGTAAGGTACACTTTGTTCTTCGTGATGCGGATACAGAGCAGAACAACAACAAGGCTGCCAACAATATGGAGCGCCGTTTCCAACTTTGTGAAGAGGACTGTATCGCAGAGGAAGATGGTGAGCTAAACATCTTCTTTACTTATGAGCTGATGCCGAAGACTACCAAGCAGGATGCACTTATCAAGGATGCTGAGGCTAAGATTATTTCTTCGTTTGCAGAAGGAAAATATGTCGACTTTGCAGAGTTGGTTAATGAAAAGGTGCCAACAGAAAAGAATAAGGAACGCACTTTGCTGATGAAGCATCTGCAAGACTATACGGCAAAGAACAATTTTGATTATTTCATCCACAAAGACTTGGGCGGTTTCCTTCGTAGAGAACTTGATTTCTATATCAAAAACGAGGTAATGTTTTTGGATGATTTGGATGCCACTCATATCATGGAGCATTTGGCACAAGTGAAAGCCATCAAGTTGGTAGGAGAGAAGATTATCACCTTCCTTGCCCAGCTCGAAGACTTCCAAAAGAAGTTGTGGCTCAAGAAAAAGTTTGTAGTCGGTTGTGATTATTGTATCACACTCGACCGCATTCCTCGTACCCTTTACTCTGAGATTATAGCCAATGATGCCCAACGAAAAGAATGGGTTCGCCTCTTTGCCATCGATGAAATCAAAGGGGATATGATGACCGAGGGCTATAGTGAACCATTAACAGAAAAGTTCCTGGAAGACAATCCTTTCCTTGTGCTTGACACCAAGTTCTTTAGTGCCGAGTTCAAGCATAAACTCGTGGGAAGTATGGAGAAAGTAGATGAGGAGTGTAATGGATTGCTGATTAATAGTGAGAACTTCCAGGCTCTGGAATTGTTGCAGGAGAAGTATGCTAAAGCCGTTGATAGTATTTATTTGGATCCTCCATATAATACTGATGCAAGTGAAATTTTATATAAGAATAATTATAAAAGTAGTGCATGGTGTTCGTTGTTGTATGATAGAGAATTATTAGGCAGGCAATTATTAAAGATTACTGGGTTATCATGTACCACAATTGATGATGCACAATTTCATGAGTTGTATTATATCTTGAAAAGTATTTATGACATTGAAGGGAGTATATTAGGGACGATTGCAATTAAAAATAATCCTTCTGGACGTTCTACAGCATCAGGATTTTCTATTGCCCATGAATATGGTCTTTTCTGTTCTGCTACTCATTCTGCAAGAATAGGTCGTTTGGAACGAACTGAAGAGCAGAATAATAGGTATGGTGAGCGTGATGAAAAAGGGGCTTTTGAATGGGTTAATTTTAGAAAACATGGTGGCTTTAAGGAAGATGCCCCTACAATGTATTTTCCTATTTATATAACAGAAACCTCTATCAGAATACCTAAAATGCTTTGGAATGCAGAAAAAGGGGAGTATGATGTTTTAGAAAAACCTATAGAGGGAGAGATAAAAATACTTCCAATAGATGAAGAAGGGCGTCAAAGACGTTGGAAATGGGGATTGGATAGAACATTAAATAGTTTAAATGAAATGTGTGTTCGATTAGATAGAACGAAACAATTTGGTGTATACATAAAATCAAGATTGAATGATGAAGGTATATTACCATTAACTGTTTGGGACAAGTCTTGCTATTCCTCAACATCTAATGGTGCAAACTTGTTGGCAAATATTTTGGGAGATAAAAGTTTGTTTTCTTATCCAAAATCATTATACGCAGTTATAGATTCTTTAAAAGTATTACAATTGAATAAAAATTGTTTAGGTTTGGATTTCTTTGCTGGTTCTGGTACAACAGGTCATGCGGTCATTTATCTCAACCGAGAAGACAAAGGTAACCGAAAATATATCCTCTGCGAAATGGCAGAATATTTCAATTCTGTAACCAAGCCTCGCATGGAAAAAGTAATCTATTCCGAGGATTGGAAGGATGGCAAGCCTATTTCCCGTAAAGGCATTTCTCAATGCTTCAAGTACATCCGCCTGGAGCAATATGAGGATACCCTAAATAATTTGCAGCCAAAGAACCTGCGACTCGACTTCGATAACGAGAATGGCAAGGGCGATTTCGAGGAAACCTATTTCCTCCGTTATATGCTCGATATAGAAACTAAGGGTAATCTCTTCAACCTGGAATGGTTTAAGAATCCGTTTGCCATGTCTATCAAGACAACCAAGGATAATGAGCTGGTAGATACCCATGTTGATATGGTGGAAACCTTCAACTACCTCATCGGTCTGAATGTAGAGACGCTCCGTTATCCTAAGGATGGCTACTGCGTAGTGGAAGGAACCACTCATATCGGCAACGAGCGAACCCTCGTGATTTGGAGAAACTGCAACAAGGTGAGCAACGAAGACTTGAATGAATTCTTCCGTAAGCAAGCCTACTGCACCACAGACTCTGAGTTCGATAAGATTTATGTAAATGGTGATAATACATTACCGAATATCAAGACGGATGAGGAGCATTGGAAAGTGGTACTCATTGAGGAAGAATTTAAGAAGAGAATGTTTGAATAGGTCTTATTATGGCTAAGAAAATACAGAAGAAAGGAAAACTGCAGCAGGCACTGGTCCTGTTTCATTATATCTTGCAGCTGTTTGGCTGTAAGGACTTGGAGGCTTTGTCTCGTGACCTCAAGGATCCTGCATACGAAGGATTGAATGATGACCACGAGTCAAAACTCTATCATGAGCTTTGTCATAAGCTCTATGCTACAGGTCCTTTGTCCATAGAACAGTTGTACTTTTACGACCAGCATATCGTGAGGTTTACTGATGAGATTAACGAGAAGCGAAGTGAACCTATTAAGTGGAAGTACTTCCAGTATCTATCCCTCTTGTTCACGGAAATCTATCTCGACCAGTATTTCAGTAATCCGCAGGCACTTTGCGACAACCTGAATCGTTTTCTGCATGATGACTTCAATCATCGTGCAGAAACCTGGCATGAGTTGCCCGACTTTACGGTTGATGACTTGAATAAGTTGGCTTATTGGAATGCAACAGGTTCGGGCAAGACTCTGCTGATGCATGTCAACATCAAGCAATATCAGGAGTATGCCAGAATCCATCATGCCAAGAAACTCAACCGCATCATCGTATTGACTCCGAATGAAGGATTGAGCCGTCAGCATTATGAAGAGTTGAAGGCTTCTAATATGGATGTTGCTATGTTCAGTAAGCAAGGTGTCGATAGCTTGTTTCAAGGCAAGGCTGTAGAAATCATCGACATCAATAAATTGGCAGATAAGGATGGAGATAAAACGGTAGCAGTTGAGGCTTTCGAGGGCAACAACCTGGTATTGGTAGATGAAGGTCACAAAGGTTCCAGTGGCGATGTCTGGATGGGGTATCGCCAGAAGTTGACCGAGGAAGGCTTCTCTTTTGAGTATTCCGCTACCTTTGGTCAAGCCATTTCTGCAAAGAGTAATGCCAAAGACCGGAAGGCGATGTTCGACCAATATGGTAAGGCTACACTCTTTGATTATTCCTATCGTTATTTCTATGCCGATGGATATGGCAAGGATTATCGTATCATGAATATGAACGACTGGAATGATGATGATCTGCTCAATATGTATCTCACGGCATATTTGTTATGTCTTTATGAGCAGACAAAAATCTATCAGAGTGATGCGCGGATTCATAACAGGTTTCTGGTGGAAAAGCCTTTGGGAATATTTGTGGGAAGTAGCGTAAAGGCTGTGAGCAAGGAAAATAAGAATCAGGTATCGGATGTAACTCAGATACTCTTGTTCTTGCAGAATTTTATCCGGAATCGTACAGAGTTTTCAGGTTATATCCGCCGTTTGCTCAGTTCGGAAGATGGATTGAAAACAAAGAATGGTTATTCTGTATTTGGCAACTCTTTCCTGGCGCTTAAAGGTGGTTATCTCGTAGAAGATGACAAACAGAAGTTTGCCGAGAACATCTACGATGCTATCCTGCGGAATCTTTTCCACTCCAATATCCATGGTGCCCAACTTCATATCGATCTTCAAAAAGGAGGTTTTGAGGAGATTGGATTGAGAGTAGGAAGTACTAAGGATTATTTCGGAGTCATCAATGTGGGAGATGGTAAGGAATTGCTGAAACTCTTGCAGGATAAAGGATTCCTTTGCGAAACGAAAGCATTCGGAACTTCCAGCCTCTTCAACAATATCAATTCTCAAGATTCAACCGTCAACATCCTGATTGGATCCAAGAAGTTTACTGAGGGATGGAGCAGTTGGCGAGTTTCCGTGATGGGGCTGATGAATGTGGGACGCAGCGAAGGTTCTGAGATAATTCAGCTTTTCGGTCGTGGCGTTCGTCTGAAGGGATACAGATATTCCCTGAAGAGAAGCAAGATGCTGGATGCCTGCTATCAGGACGAGATGATTCCAAAGGGATTGGCAACTATTGAGTCTCTGAATATCTTTGGCGTGCGAGCTGATTATATGGAAGCTTTCAAAACATATTTGGAAGATGAAGGTTTGCCAACCAATGAGATAGACTATGAGAAGATTGTCATCAAAACCATTAAGTCTGTTGATTTGGACGCTCTTCATCTTTCATTGCCGAAAGTCGTGGATGGCTATAACTTCAAGAAGTCTGCCGTGGTGGAACCTGCCGAAGAAAGCCTGATGAAAAAGGTGAATGTAAAACTGGACAAATATCCAAAGGTGGATTTGTTGAGAAGCAAGAATGTTCAAACTGCTAATGCAGCAAGTCGCTATATAGGTGTTTTGGGGCAGGAGCATCTGAATTGGATAGACTGGACGGAAGTGTTCTTTGCCTTGCAAGGTATGAAGGCGGAGCGTGGTTGGTATAATCTGGAGTTGCGATTGGAAGACTTGAAGTATTTGATGGCAAATCCAACCTGGTACGAATTGTCTATTCCTGAGGACCGTTTGAACTTTCATGATTTCGGAAAGAATGTGGAGTTGTGGCAGGATGTTACAATCAGTCTGCTTCGAGGCTATATGGATATGGCTTATAAGAAAGCCAAGTCGAAGGAAGAGCAAAAGCATTTGAAGGAGACGCGCGTTACCTATTATAATATAGGTATGCCTGACGAATATGAAATAGAGGTTCGTAACGACCTGTGTAATGTAGTAGATCATTTGAAAATATTGCAGGCGCAGGTGGAGGCCAATGAATTTGGTAAAGACTTAGTTCTTGATGCCCCTTATTTCAAGGCTTTGAATGTGGAGGAACATCTGTATAAGCCTTTGGTCTTCCTTGCTGAGAAAGATACCAATGGCAATCGTCCTTATGTAGATGTTGTAACTGGTGAGCCAACGTTGAAGGTGTCTCCTGTTGCATTAAACTTGGGAGAACAGAACTTTGTTACTTCCTTCCGTGAATATTGTAAGGCTCATCAAGACGATGTGCTGGCTGGTAAGCAGGTTTATCTGCTTCGCAATGAGAGCAAGAGGGGATTAGGTTTCTTTGAAGCAAATAACTTCTATCCTGATTTTATCTTATGGATATTGGATGGAGAGAAGCAATACATCACCTTCATCGATCCGAAAGGTATTCGCAATCTTAAAGGATTGGAGGATGATAAGATTCAACTCTTCAAGTATTTACAGACAGAAGTGTCTTCTCAGTTGGGCAACGCTCATCTGATGTTGAACAGTTTCATTATCAGCAATACACCAATGGAGCAAGTTGAGTTTTGGTTGAAGAATCGATTTGAGAAAGGTGAATTCCAAAAGAATCATGTGTTGTTTAAGGATGATAAAAGCTATCTGGAAACGATGGTGAATATGATTTTGCAGTATATATAGAATAATTTTGGTGTGGTAATAAGGCATATTTTATTGCCACGCCTTTCTTTTACTTATTCCCTAAGTACTGAAGACTTGTTTGCGACTTGTATCTCCGAAAGATAGGAATCTGTGTTTCGGGTTTACGGGTAGTGTCTTACTTGTGTACACTTGTCGTTTCTCGGTGGCACAAAAGTGCTCTTGCCCGAGCATAAAAGTGCCCTTACCTCAGCACAAAAGTGCCCTTCCTTAGGCACGTTATAAACTTGGTGAGACATGAATATCTGCTTGGCGTTCAGTTCTCTTATTTCCTTTTTATAGGATATGTTTGTAGTGGTTTTATATAAAGATACAGACGATAGTTTTTTGGAAAAATCTTTATAGCGGAATTTTTTCTAAAACAGGAATGCGATGTTACCCTTCACCCTTCATCTTTACGCCTGAAATGCCGATAAACACAGGGAATTTGAGGATGAATGGTAAAAGCCTACCCTTCATTACCCTTCATCACCCTTCATCTTTTTTGCCAGTTTTTGCCCTTTTGCGCCTAATGCTGACTGGTTATTCGTTTGATTCGAAACATAGCGAATTTTGAAAAATATAGACATCTTGTTTCCTTCATCGGATTACGCAGACTTAACGGAACATTCTTGATCTACAGATTATTCACGGATTTTCACGGATATAAAATTGCATTATAGACTTATGGCTCTCCATCTCTGAGTCTTAATAGACGACCGTTCTTAGTCTTAATAGACGATCAATTTAAGCTTAATAGACGACTCCATCTTAGCTTAAGATGAAGGGCAATGAAGGGTGATGAAGGGTGATTTTTAGTTATTTCTTCTATAATCACCTGTATATCAGATACTTATGTTTGCAATATGAAGGGTGAAGGGTTTTTATCGTTTCGTTTTTCAAATTTTCAATGATTTTATCCTCAAATCCGTTATCCCATAGGTCGCGGACTTGAGGATTTTTTTATTTTATTGCCAAGTAGCGGCATAAGAAAGAGCCTCTTAGAAGTCGCAAGGCAATGCTGAGAGCTGTTGCATGATGGTCTTTGCCATACGGGAATGACCTGCATCATTAGGATGAAGACGGTCGGTATCCATCTTGTTGAACATCTGGGCACCAGCGTCGTAAAGAGGGAAGAGACCTGAAAGGGAGTTGAGATCGATGACTGGTACTGCCCATACATTGCCTACTTCCTTAATCGCCTTTACGTATTCATCAAAGAAGAGTCCACGTGCATTTTCGTACATCTCATCAGGCTGGATATTCTTATCGCTGCTTGCAAAGAGCGCACGGTGTATAGGAGTCATCACGACAATCTGTTTGGTAGGGTACATCTGCTTCAGTTTTGACATGGCAATGTTGATACGTCCTTTGAGCGTATTCTTGTCCATGGCAAAGTGGCGGTGACGACGCTGTACCATTTCGCTTGGTTTGTGGCGGGCTACTCTCACGCTGTCGAATGTCTCTGTGTACCAGTCTCCGATAGGCACACCATTATTGTAATCGTTGGTACCCATAAAAATGAGGATGGCATCGAAGTCATTGCCATGTTCTTTCTGGAGTTTGTCAGCCTGGCGGGGAATATCATTCCATTGTCTGCCACTCACACCATATACATAAGGAGTAATGCCAAGCCATTCTTCAAGAAATCCCCAGTATTTTACCTTTGATGCCTTGATATTTGGGTCGGTGATAGAATCGCCAAAGTAAGCAACTTTCTTTCCTTTCCACGGATGCTGGAGATTCTTGAAAGCTTTTTCTTTTTCTGCAATTTCTTTCTTGGTCATCGCCTTTTGGGCGAATGTAGGCATTGTCATCGTAAGGGCAAGTGCCAGCGTGATAATCGTTTGTCTTTTCATTGTTAGTTTGTTTATATTCAATTCTTTTTGGCAAAGGTACATTAAATATTTCATAACTTAGAATCTTTTTCGTTCAAATATCGTTTAAATTCTTCTTTTTTTCGTAATTTTGCACTCGCTCTTGGAGAATTCTAAGTTTTGCATAGGGGGATAAGAGTTTATACTGATTTCTTTCTCCCCATCATAATTGGAATTTTGGTATCATATATATTAAGGTAATATACAAGGATGACTGTAGGATTGAATAATTTGAGTGATTTATTGCGTAAGCGTATAGCCGTTGCGGCTTATTATTTTGTACCGGGAGTAGTGTTTGCAAGTTGGGCGAGTCGTATTCCGGATGTAAAGCAGATGTTGCATCTCACTAATGGTCAGTTAGGTTCTGTGCTCTTTGCCATTCCTATCGGCCAACTCCTGATGATGGCTTTTTCGGGCGTTTTGGTCAGTAAATTCGGAAGCAAGAAGATGATAGTTCTTGCAGAGGTTCTATATGCTCTTGTCCTTTTTTCTATCGGAAGTAGCAGTACCGTTTTCCAACTCATACTCTCGCTCGTAGCTTTTGGAATGATGGCCAATCTGATGAATATCGCTACCAATACACAGGCCTGTCTGGTAGAGAAAATGTATGGTCGCAACATTATGTCGTCTTTTCATGGCTTATGGAGCCTTGGTGGTTTCTCTGGTGGCATCATCGGAGCCGTCTTTGCGAATACGCTTCTTCCGATAGAAGCTCATTTTGGTACTATTTTAGTGATGAGCCTTATCATTATCGCCGTTGGCTTCAGATTCCTCGTGGATGATGCTACGGCAAAAGCAGAAGAGGAAGATGTTCCGAAGTTTTCTTTCAGAACCATCGACCCGATTTTGTTTCTTTTAGGACTGATGGGATTTTCCGGTATGTTCTGTGAAGGTACTGTTTATGATTGGTCGGGTGTATATTTCTCGTCAGTAGTAAAACCTGATGAGGCTTTTATCCGTGCCGGTTATGTGGCAGGTATGGGAGCGATGACCTTGGGCCGTTTCCTTGCCGATGGATTTGTCACGAAATATGGACCAGCCAGGGTGCTGAAAGTTTGTGGAGGTTTGATAGTAGGTGGTTTGTGGTTGGCTGCTGCTTTTCCTTATCTCATTCCTGCTACCTTTGGTTTCTTGCTGGTAGGTTTCGGAATATCTTCGTCTGTTCCTATCTGTTATAGTATAGCAGGTAAGTTGGGCACTATCAAGGCCAGCATTGCCATCACGATTGTTTCGAGTATCAGTTTCTTCGGTTTCCTGGTAGGTCCTCCTGTCATCGGATGGCTTGCTGAAGCTACAGGACTGCGCATTGCCATCAGTATTGCTGCTTGTCTTGGGTTAATGATTGCATTTGTGGCAACAAAGTTATGCCCAATAAGAATATAGTATGTTTTTGATTAACAAATTCGTCCAGATGTCTCTATTTGCAGAATTATTGTATGTTTATAGGTGAAAAATGAACGATAAATAACCTTTT
Organism: uncultured Prevotella sp.; assembly: GCA_900554835.1. GTDB lineage: Bacteria > Bacteroidota > Bacteroidia > Bacteroidales > Bacteroidaceae > Prevotella. The sequence continues at coordinate 30,214 of USJD01000012.1, forward strand.
TCTCATCTGAAATGATGTAATTTTGCACCATCAAAATTACAAAAATACTCTTATTGACATGATAACAATTAAAATGAACTATTTAGAAAAGGTTGCAAAGATACTCTTCTTCGTGTTGATGTGCCTGTTTGTATCAGCTGCAGTGTCGGCAAAAGATTACGTATGGTATGACGGTTCTCATGCTGTAACTTATCATATACAAAAGGAGGTTGACCCTGTCGTGAAGGTTGCTGCAGATATGTTCTCAGATGACATGGAAGCAGTGACTGGCAAGAAAGCGATCTATGCAAACCATGTGAAAGAAGCTGCTATCAGGGTAGTGCAACTTGATAAAACTTCTGTTTCTCTTAAGAAAAAGTTGCTGAAACAGGGGGTTCCCGTTAATGAACTATTGAAAAAAACAGATGGTTTCAGTATATCTGTTATCAATAATCAGATAACTATAGTTGGTGTAAACGGACGTGGTGCAGCCTACGGCCTGTTGGAGATGTCTCGCCATGCCGGTGTGAATCCATGGGTATGGTGGGGAGATGTAGTACCTGAAAAGAAGTCCTTATTATCCATTGATGAATCTTATAAAACTCTACAGGGAGCTTCCGTGGAGTATCGTGGTATTTTTATTAATGATGAGGATTGGAGTTTGCGCCCTTGGAGTTGCCATAACTTTGAAAAAGGTCCTGAGGGCAGGATTGGCAGGAACACTTATAAGAAAGTTTTTCAACTCTTGATGCGCCTTCGTGCCAATACGATTTGGCCGGCTATGCATGAAGGGACTGTTTCCTTTTTCAAGATACCTGGTGCCAAGGCGGTAGCTGACAGTTGTGGTATAGCTGTGGGCAGTTCTCATTGTGAACCTCTGCTGAGAAGCAATACCGGTGAATGGGATACCTCTAAGCGGGGAAGATTCAACTATATTACCAATAAAAAAGAAGTTCAGAAATATTGGGCTGAGCGCCTTGATGAAGTTAAAGACTCGAAAGGTGGTAATTTGCTTACCATAGGTATGCGTGGTATTCATGATGGAAGTATGGAAGGTGTACATACCATGCAGGAGAAATTTGACGGTTTGCAGCAAGTCATCAATGACCAGCAGGAACTGATTCGTCGTCATCTTGGCGATCCAAGCAAGCAGATACAGGTATTTATTCCATATAAGGAAGTACTTGATATCTATAATAAGGGATTGAAGGTTCCGGATTATGCCACTTTGATGTGGTGTGATGACAACTATGGTTATCTCACCCGTCTTCCTAATGCCAAAGAGCAGAAGCGTCTTGGTGGCGGTGGAATATACTATCACTTGAGCTATTGGGGGCGTCCTCATGACCATCTTTGGCTGACTACCACTCAGCCTGGATTGATATACAATGAGATGAAAGCGGCTTACGATCATCAGGTTCGCAAGATTTGGATTGCGAATGTACATGATCCAAAAGTTGCTGGTTATGACTTGGAACTTTTCCTGGATATGGCTTGGAATATCAACTGCGTCAATGCAAATACGCTGGAAAATCATTATCAGGCATGGTTGTGCCGTCAGTTTGGTGAAGAAGCAGGAAAGGCTCTTTTCCCAGCTATGAAGGAATTTTATCATCTTTGTGGCGAGCGACGTCCGGAATTCATGGGATGGACCCAAGTAGAGTTGGAAAAGAAGAAATATCCTCGCGGACTGAGTCCTGTAGAAGGTTCTGAATTTTCAACTACAGCCTTTGGTAACGAACGTGAGCGTTATTTGGAAAGATATGCAATTATTGCGTCCCAGGTGAAAGATGTAGCTTCGCTTATCCGCCCAGAACTGAAAGATGCTTATTTTGCTGCCATTGAATATCCTGTATTGGCAGCTGAGGCTCATGCTCGAAAATTGCTTCGTAACAGTAAGGCTGCTTATGAAGAGATCAAGAAACTGACAGATGTTTATAATCATAAGGTAGCAAATGGTAAGTGGAATGGTTTGATGGATATGAAGCCAAGAAACTTGCCAGTATTTGCTGCCCCTCATCTCAAGCAATCCTTCGCACCTAAGAGTGATTCTCTGGCTTTCCATCCTCTCCATGTAGAGGGAGTGATTGCTCGTAATGCGTGTGATTTTCAAAAAACTTCTGGTCCTGTAGAGATGGTTCAGATGCTGGGACATAGCATGCATGCCGTAAGTTTACCAAAGGGTGAAAGTTTGACTTATGATTTTTCTGTAGAGAAGGCGGGTGATGCCTTGCTTAAGATAGCATTGATTCCTACGCAGCCAAGTGATCAGGGAGACTTGAGATTCTCTGTCAGTATTGATGGGGCTGAACCTACTGTGTTTAGCTTAAAAGAACCTTTTCGTTCTGAGCGTTGGAAGTTGAATGTATTGAGAGGTCAGGCGGTAAGAGATTTGAAACTGACTGGTCTGAAAGCTGGTAAGCATACTTTGGTTATCAAGGCTCTTGATTATCACGTGCTCGTAGATCAGTGGATGATAGATTCTGATTTGTCTCGTCAGTTCTATTTGTTCCCGGTGGAATAAGCTGAATTCGCATTCATGAATGCAGGAAATGTGCAGTTTCTTATGATATAAATTCGTGTGTTGAGTAGAATATGTACAAAATTACTTGCTTTTGAACGTTTTTATAAGCTTGAATATTTCTTTAATCATTAACTTTGCAGTATAAAAGTAGATAAGTATATTAGTTTGGTTAGATTAGTTTATTTTTTTTTATGGTTTTAGAAATTTAGGTTTTAAGTATGTTTGTTTTAGAGTAATTTTGAATGAATTATTTAGAATCAAAACAAGAAGCGCAGTTGTTGGGAAACAGCTGCGCTTCTTGGTGAATATATTTGTGTATGGCGGGCGTAGAGACCGAAGGCGGGAGTTTCCTTGGCATCCTTTCCGGTTTTGATGCTTTTGCCATTAATTAGACGTGGGTTAGCAGAGAATTTGCTGGATGAAGATAGAAATATTTGGTAGTTACAAAATAAATTCGTAATTTTGCCAAAAGCATTCGAAATGGTGGCAAATATAAAATAATATAAGAGGAAAAATGGGAATTTATATAAATAAAGGCAATGACGGTTTCGCATCTCTCTGCAATTCGAAGTTTGTCGATAAGAGTATGTTGATAGCGGAAGTGAACTCTGTGATGATGACGGAGAATCGCTTTCTCTGTGTTACTCGTGCCCGAAGATTTGGTAAATCTGTGGCTGTAAAAATGCTCAATGCCTATTATGACAAGTCTTGCGATTCCCATGAACTATTCGATGGATTGGCTATATGCAAAGATAAGGATTTTGAAAAGCATCTTAATCATTATCCTGTGCTTTATTTGGATATGACGGATTTCGTAACGAAATATGGTAAGAACGAGCGCATTGTTGAGTATATCAAGCATGATATTTGTGAGGAACTACTGAGCTTGTACGATTGCGTGACGATGAAAACCAACGATGATTTGATGGATTTGCTCGTTAGTATCGTTGACCATACAGGAGAGAAATTCATCTGTTTAATTGACGAATGGGATGCTCTTTGCCGTGAGGGGCAGGAGAAACAAATGGATGAGTATGTCGATTTATTGCGCCGTCTCTTCAAGGGAAGTATGACAGAATATGTCTTCGCATGTTGCTATATGACTGGTATTCTGCCGATCAAACGCTATAATACCCAGTCGGCATTGAATAATTTTGATGAATACACGATGCTCAGTCCAGCCCAGTTGGCTCCTTATTTCGGTTTTACGGAGAAAGAAGTGGGATGTTTATGTGCCGATGGGGGAATGGATATTTATGAGATGAAGCGTTGGTATGATGGCTATGAACTTGGAAAGGAGAAGGCGATGTACAATCCGTATGCAGTAATGCGCGCCTTGAAACGTAAATTGTATGAAAGCTTTTGGACAAGTACTAATACGTTTGAGAGTCTCAAACGTTATATCACGATGAATTTTGATGGTTTGAAGGATGATATTATCCATGCTCTTAATGATGTTCCTGTGAGGGTAAATGCACTGCGTTTTAGCAATGATATGCACAAGGTGGAGTGCAAGGATGATGTCCTGACACTTCTTTGCCATTTGGGTTATCTTTCTTATAATAGTGAGACCAAATGTGCATGCATTCCTAATTATGAAGTTCGCCAAGAATTTGAGACTGCTATAGCGGACACCAGTTGGAAAGAGGTGACGAGTGCATTGGAACATTCCGAAGACTTATTGGCGCATTTGCTTAATGGCGATGAGGAAGATGTGGCAACAAACGTTGCTGAGGTTCATGAACAAAATACCAGTATCTTGAAATACAATGATGAGAATTCTTTGGCTTGTGTTCTTTCGTTGGCATTTTATACTGCAAGAAATCGTTATGAGATGATTCGTGAATTGCCAACGGGCAAGGGCTTTGCTGATATAGTGCTGTTGCCTTACCGTCATGTGGATGCTCCTGCGATAGTGTTAGAGCTGAAGTGGAATAATGATGCCGATACTGCTATCAGCCAGATCAAACTTCAAGGATATGGAAAATCTTTGATGCACTATGTTGGTGATGTGATTCTAGTAGGCATCAACTATGATAAACAAACGAAAGTACATAGTTGCAAAATTGAGAAAATTGTAAAGAAGTAATTGTAAGAGGATGAAAATTCCTATCTAATAAAGGTAGATGTTTTGGGGATATAAATGTAAATATATTTATCTAATTTCGATAGATGTTAAATGAAAAAAGCCCTTAGACTTCCATGATGAGGTCTAAGGGCTTTTATTTTTGCGTGCCCACGCATAAATTCATACGTCGGCACGCAGTTTATTTTGCTGAGGGGTATATTTTCCTTTTATATAAATAAATTTCCTATTTGGAAGACCAGAGCTGATACTACCCATGCTAATAGCGTGGTGTAGCCAGCGGCAAAGCCTGCCCATTTCCAACTGCCCGTCTCGCCCTTGATGGCAGCGATAGTGGCGATGCAAGGGAAATAGAGCAATACGAAGAGGAGGAAGCAATAGGCGGTGAGCGTAGCCTTGGATGCTGCCTCGGCATCGCTGTAACCGTAGGTCTTCTTCAGGTCAGAAGTCATCTGCTTCTTCAAAACCTCGTATTTTCCGTCTTCATCGTTGTAATCCTGATCGTCAGAGAAACTGTCGTTGTTGCTGTAGAGCACACCCATTGTTGAGGCTACAATCTCCTTGGCACCCACACCGGAAACCAAGCCCACATCCAGCTTCCAGTCGAAACCCTGTGGGGTGAAGATTGGTTCGATGGTCTTACCGATTCTGCCGATATAGCTCTGCTCCTGTTGTGCCTGGGTATCAAGTTCCTCATTGTGAGGGAAGTAGCCTAACGCCCATACGATGATACTTGCCACGAGGATGATTCCACCCATCTTCTTCAAGTACTGTTTACCCTTCTCCCAGGTATGGCGACCTATCGCCTTCCAGGTAGGGAAG
>USJD01000013.1 GCA_900554835.1 uncultured Prevotella sp.
TTGATGTACTTCTCTGCATCGTCATCGCTTACGTTCAACCAGAACTGGTAGAAAGCATAAGGAGTTGTGCGGTTGCGATCCAACCAGATGTTACCGCTCTCAGTCTTACCGAACTTCTTGCCGTCTGCCTTGGTAATCAATGGGCAAGTGAGGCAGAAGCACTCTGCGTCGTTACCCAATGTACGGTGAATCAACTCAGTACCGGTAGTCATGTTACCCCACTGGTCGTTACCACCCAACTGGAGGCGAACGCCAAACTTCTCATACTGATAGAGGAAGTCGTAGCCCTGGAGCAACTGATAGGTAAACTCTGTGAAAGACAAACCGTCACGAGCCTCACCGTTCAAGCGCTTCTGCACGCTATCCTTCGCCATCATGTAGTTTACAGTGATGTGCTTACCAACCACACGAGCGAAATCGAGGAAGGTGAAGTCCTTCATCCAGTCGTAGTTGTTCACCAACTCCGCCTTGTTAGGCTCATTGCCATCGAAGTCGAGGAACTTAGATACCTGCTTCTTGATAGCTTCCTGGTTATGATAGAGAGTCTCTGAGTCGAGAAGATTACGCTCCTGGCTCTTGCCAGAAGGGTCGCCAATCATACCTGTAGCACCGCCAACAAGCAGATAAGGCTTGTGACCACAACGCTGTAAGTGACGCAACATCATGATTCCACAAAGGTGACCGATATGAAGAGAGTCTGCGGTAGGGTCAGTACCAAGATAAGCAGACACCATGTGGGTGTTGAGGTATTCCTCTGTACCTGGCATAATCTGAGCCAGCATACCACGCCATTTCAATTCTTCAACAAAGTTTTTTGCCATCGAATGAGATTGTTATATATTATATAAATATGTGTAAGGGGCCCGAATCACCTTCGGAAACTTACGGCACGGGGTCATAACCCGAACCACCCCATGGATTACATCTTAATATTCGCCAGATAGCCAAAGCGAGCCCTTTAAACGGTCCATGCTTCAGAATCGCCTGACGAGCATACTCAGAACAAGTGGGAGTAAAGCGACAAGACGGCGGGGTAAATGGCGTGATACATCTTTGATAAAAGAGTATCGGCATCACCAGCAGGTAAGTTAGCAGCTTTTTCATCGTTCCAAACTATCTACTATCTTTTCCAATGCCGCCTTAACAGCTTTCTCAACCTTCGCAGAATCATAGGTTTGTCCAGAAAGCCAAATAAAGGCTATAAGGATTTTAGCATCCGGATGCAAAGCAAGTACATCTGTCAAAATTGACTTATGAAGACGATAGCTTTCCCGAAGTTGGCGTTTCACCAAGTTGCGCTTTACAGCTCTCTTGAAATAGCGCTTAGACACACTCATCAAGACTTCCGCTTGCGCATCATTCTCATCCTTCCTTTTCACGACTTGATACACTACCCTCACCGGCCATTCTTTCTTATGTTGGGAATGACCCAAAAAGAGTTGTTCTATGAGCGTCCTGCTACACAATCTCTCTTGTTTCGGTAATGTAAAAGTCTTCTGTTCTGACATTCCTATCAATCAGGCTATATTGATTACACAGTTCTATTAGAGTTCTCAGTACCATAGAAATCACTCAGTATTTATTAGAGATTCCTCAGTACTTCTCCCAAAACTTAATTATTCGTTATTTCTCTCGAGATAATCTTTCAAGGCACCAGTCATAGAAGGGAATTTCTTGGAAGGAGCCTCCAGATCGAGTCTGAGATTCTCATCCTCTACAGTTTTGGCTGTAGCAGGACCAAAAGCAGCAACAGCGATATCACCTTGCTTGAAATCAGGGAAATTCTTCTTTAAAGCCTTCACACCAGTAGGGCTGAAGAAAATCATCATATCATAATCGAAGCTCTTGATTTCCTCTTCTGTGAAATCATTGCTTACTGTACGATACATCACACATTCGGTATGCTTCAGGTTCTTCTCGTCGAGAGCATTCTTGATATCATCATTATGAACACAACTCAGTGGCACGAGATACTTCTCTGTCTTGTGGCGTGACATTTGTGCGAGGAGACCATCAATCTTGCCAGTTTCACCAAAGAACACCTTTCTTTTACGATACTGCACATATTTCTGGATATAAAGTGCAATCGTCTCAATCACGCAGAAGTACTTCATGTCTTCTGGAATAGTAATACGCATCTCCTTGGCCAACTTGAAATAGTTATCCACTGCATGACGAGAGGTGAAAACTACTGCAGTATAGTCGAGCAGATTGATTTTCTGCTGACGAAACTCCTTCGCTGTAAGTCCCTCAACCTTGAAGAATGGGCGGAACACGCATTCTACGCCATAATCCTTCTCTAATTCATAATACGGAGATTTATCACTCGCTGGTTTTGGCTGAGAAACTAAAATCTTCTTTATCATTTTTGTCCTAAAAGTTTATTTTCAAATAATGACTAATCAATACCAATCCGCCTGACAAAGCGAAAAGAGGTACCACTTCGAGGGCACAAAAGTACAAAATTATTTGCAAAAAAGCGCCTTTTCTTCGAAAAAAGATGATGAAACACTTATAAAAAGACAATATTTTAATGATTCCGACTACAATAAGTGTATAAATCACAGCCGCTTGTATGGAAAAACCAAAGTATGTCATCAGCATGATTGCAGGGAAAAGTAGTACACCTTCACACGACACTAAGAAGAGATATGCCTTCATCCATTGTTCGTTTTTTTTCTTATCAAAGAACACCCACCCTGTAACCGAATAGAGTAATGCCTTCAACAGGAAGTAAGCTGCAGCATACCCTGCATAGATGCTAATCACCTGATATTGGTCTATCGTAAATGTATCACTGATAGAAGCCCTGGAATACATAAAAAAGCCGATGGCTATCAGTAAGCAAGTCTGTAATCCCAGAAACAACTGGAAGCGCAACTCGTTGGACGTCTCGGTTATCACCGTGGTACCAAATCGTGGTACACGGAAGAAAGTCTTTGCCTGACGAATGATAAACTGACGAGACTTGGTGAAGGCCACACATGCTATCAGAAAGCAGAACAAGAGCAAAATCGTGACAAAATCATCGCCTGCTACAGTATAAGGTACAGGGTCACCTGCCACACCCAATCTTCCCCCCTTCAATTCTGGATGAAAGAGTGAATCTTTCGAGAAGAAAGACTCACGATAATACTGCGGTAAACTGACGTCCCTAAAACTCTTGCCTGGCTGATGCCCAGGAAGATGCAAGGTATCGGGCATTTCGCTCCAATGAATCTCACATGGTTTGATATGCGCTCGCACCATGGAATCTTGCTGAGCAGGTGTCGCATTCTTGGGCAACCAACTCAGCACTTGCTTCGGAGTCAATTCTCCTGTATGCTTTAAAGGCTCCTGTGCCACATCTGACTCAGGAGTTTCTATAATTGTTGAATCTGCTTGTTGCGCCATCCTTCTACAAATAATAAGTTATCCCTAGAAAGCCAGGCTCTCTAGGGAATAAATTCTATTTTCTTGAGTCTAATCCCATTTTAAAGGGCAAACTCTTTCTTAATTTCCTCTACTTTATCGAGTTTTTCCCAAGTAAACAACTCTACCTGCATAGTCTTGGTCTCATGATAACGGCTGGTGAAAGTCTTTTCCACTACCTCATTCTTTCGACCCATGTGACCATACGCAGCAGTCTCCAGATACATTGGCTGACGGAGCTTCAACTGGCGCTCAATAGCCTTTGGACGGAGATCAAACATCTGAGAAATCTTCTGGGCAATTTCACCATCATTCATATTCACATGGCTACGTCCATAAGTATTCACATAGATGCTGACAGGCTCAGCCACACCAATAGCATAACTTACCTGCACCAACATTTCATCAGCCACGCCTGCAGCTACCATGTTCTTGGCAATATAGCGAGCAGCATAAGCAGCAGAACGGTCCACCTTACTTGAATCTTTTCCAGAGAAAGCGCCACCGCCATGTGCACCCTTACCACCATAAGTATCCACGATAATCTTACGACCTGTCAGACCGGTGTCTCCATGAGGACCACCTATAACGAACTTACCTGTAGGATTTACGAAATACTTGATGTCATCATTGAAAAGAGCCAATACCTTGTCGCCCAACTGTGCTTTCACGCGTGGGATAAGAATGTTGATAACATCCTCACGAATCTTTGCCAGCATAGCATCGTCATCATCATTACCCATTGCATCCTTGATAAAATCATCATGCTGAGTAGAAACAACGATTGTATCAATACGCTGAGGAATATTGTCATCAGAGTATTCTATCGTTACCTGACTCTTGGAATCCGGACGGAGATAAGTCATTACCTTACCTTCCTTACGGATAGCAGCGAGTTCCTTCATGATGAGCTGTGCCAAGTCAAGAGACACTGGCATATAATTATCTGTCTCATTGATAGCATAGCCGAACATCATACCCTGGTCACCAGCACCCTGGTCTTCATCTTCCTCACGGCTCACACCACGGTTGATATCATCACTCTGCTCATGAATGGCAGTAAGAACACCACAAGAGTCACCATCAAACTGGTATTCTGATTTGGTATAACCGATTTTCTTAATTGTTTTGCGGGCGATAGTCTGCAAATCTACGTATTCATGAGAGCGAACCTCGCCCATGATAACCACCTGACCAGTAGTACAGAAAGATTCGATAGCACAATGAGCATGCTCATCGTAAGCCAGGAACTGGTCTAACAATGCATCGGATATCTGGTCTGCAACTTTATCAGGATGTCCTTCAGAAACTGATTCTGACGTAAACAAATATGCCATATTTATTCCTTTCTTCTTTTAAAAATTGATATATCATTTATTTGCGGCTGCAAAGTTACGCATTTATTTTCATATTCAGTCACATTAGAATGAAAAATATTCCAGTTTTAAATGTTTATCAGTCAGGATTGTCATCAGAAGCGCTTTCCGGCTTCATCTTCTCGCGATACATGATATTTCTCGGATGATGTTCCAAGATTTCCCGCCTCAAGTCGGAAGTTTCCAAATGTGTATAGATTTCTGTCGTTCCCAGATCTTCATGACCCAACAAGGCCTGGATAACACGCAAGTCGGCACCACCCTTGAGCAAGGCTGTTGCAAAACTATGCCGAAGGGTATGAGGCGAGATGGTTTTCTTGATTCCTGCATCCTTTGCCGCATTCTTGATCATGATAAGAATCATCGTTCTGGTAAGATGAGCCCCCCGTCGATTGAGGAAAACATAATCCTCCTCTCCCGGTTTGATTTTCATCTGATTGCGGTCTATATACCAATAATGCAACTGTTTGATGGCAGTTTCAGAAATCGGAACAAGTCTTTCCTTGCTTCCCTTTCCCAAAACACGGATGAATTTTTCCTCCTCGAAGATGTCGCTTAGTTTGAGATTTACCAATTCCGACACTCGTAACCCACAGGAGAACAGGACTTCTATAATTGTCTTGTTACGCTGTCCTTCCCATTTCGTCAGGTCAATAGCCTGTTCCAACAGATCCACCTCCTCCACAGTCAGATATTCTGGCAAATGCTGTCCAATCTGCGGGAAAGGAAGCAGCTCCGTAGGATCATTTTTCAAATAATCCTCAATCATCAAGAAACGATAGAAAGAACGCACTCCGCTTAGAATGCGCGATTGGGAACGAGCACCAACATTCTTATCGTGCAAGCCCGCAGAAAACTCCTCTAAATCCTCCAGTTTGACATCCAAGAGGGAAATCTCCTTGGATTTGACAAATTCAAGGAGATAACGCAAGTCGCGCTGGTAAGCATCCAACGTATTGGGTGAGTAATTACGCTCCAATTTGAGGTATCTCACATAATCCTTAACAATATTCGTACTTGATTTCTTGCTTGTTTCCATTTTTATTATTACCTTTGCAGTTAGAAGTAAAAGAGACAGCCTCAATCTTCCATGATGGAAGAACACTCTAACTTCTGCAAAATTACAAAAAAATATTCATAAACGGATAAAATAATAAGGGATTATGAAAATACAAATTATCAATGGTCCAAACTTGAACCTTCTCGGTGTCCGTGAACCGGGCATTTATGGCAGCAACTCCTTCGAAAGTTATTTGCCAAAATTGAAGGAAAAATTTCCTGATGTAGAAATTGAATATTACCAGAGCAATATCGAAGGTGAGCTGATCAACAAGTTGCAGGAAGTGGGTTTTTCATACGATGGTGTAGTCCTCAATGCAGGAGCCTATACGCACACGAGCATTGCCTTGCAAGATTGCATCCGCAGCTTGAAGTGCCCATGCGTAGAGGTTCATATCTCCAATGTCCATAAGCGTGAGGAGTTCCGCCACCACTCTTATATCTCTTGCGCCTGCCTCGGAGTCATCTGTGGCTTCGGTCTGGCATCCTACGACCTTGCTATAGCTGGTATCCTCGCTCAAAAAGAAAATAAGAAGTAAAGCTCGCCTTGCTTCCAACATTAAACTCTTTAGCTATAAAATCATGACAGAAACAGAAAGTCTCGACAAATATATCTGCCAACACATTGAGCCAGAGGGAGATTACCTTTACCGACTTTATCGTGCCACCAATATCCACACTATTCATGGCAGAATGGCAAGTGGACACATCCAGGGCAGACTGCTCAAAATGCTGGTAGAAATGATTTGCCCCAAAAATATCCTGGAAGTTGGAACCTTCAGCGGTTACAGTGCCATCTGTCTGGCTGAGGGATTGCAGGAAGGTGGCAAACTCTATACCTTTGAAATCAATGATGAGATGGAGGATTTCACCCGACCATGGATAGAGGAATCCAGTGTAGCCGACAAGATAGATTTCCGCATAGGTGATGCCAACGTGGAAGCACCCAAATTGGGAGTCATGTTCGACATGGCTTTTGTTGATGGCGACAAGCGCACTTACATCGAGACCTATGAGATGGTGATGAGTGTCTTGAAGCCCGGCGGTTATATCCTTGCCGACAACACCTTGTGGGATGGGCACGTTATCGATCCTGCCTATGACCGCGATCAACAGACGCAAGGTATCCGCAAGTTTAATGACTTCATCGCTCAAGACCCTCGCGTAGAAGTTGTGATCCTCCCATTAAGAGATGGACTGACTTTAATAAGAAAGAAATAGAAAACAATAAAGGCTGCGTCATAGAATACGCAGCCTTTATTGTTTTTATGAAGCATCCCTTTTTCTATTAAGAACAGGGATTCTCTAACCGATTGAATTATATCTGTTTCTCGATTATTTAGCTCAATAATCTTTTGCTCAGAGCCCTTACTGGATACCAGACGGCAAGCCAACCAACTGCCAGCACCGTGACAAAGATAATGGCAACATCTGAATAGTGTACACTTACCGGATAAGCATCAACGATGAAAGAGCCAGCAGAATCACCCAGTTTCACAAATCCGAATTCCTGCTGTAAGAGACAGAGCAACAAACCAATACCGATACCGATGATGGCTCCAATGGCAGAAATCATTCTACCTTCAAAAAGGAACACACGGGCTATCTGCTTGTCGCTGGCTCCCAAGTTGCGCAAAGTAAGCACATCATCTTTCTTATCGATAATCAGCATGGACAACGAACCGATGATATTAAAGCAAGCCACGATCAAGATAAACGTAAGGAAGATATAAGCTATCATCTTCTCAATAGACATAATCTTGAAAGTATCTTCCTGCTGTTCAAATCTATCCAGCACCCGGTACTTATCTCCGGCTATCTGCTGCATCTCCTTCTTCACGGCATCTAAATCACTGCCTTCTTTCAGTCGGAGTTCGAGCGAAGAAAGCATTCCCTGCTGTCCAAAGAGGTTACGGGCAAATGTTACGGAAGTCAGAATGTAACTCTTGTCATAACGGGCTTGCTTGACAGCAAACAATACGCCCGGACTGACCAGAGAATCAACTACAAAGCCCTCAGAAGGATTCGACATATCCAACTGTCCCTCCTTCATCGGTGCATAAATCTTCAGAAAACCATCCCATTGCGCACCGATACCAAGGGTCTGCGCCAAGCGGATACCTAAGGTTCCGTATTCCAAGTTGGCAGCATGAAGTGAGAATGTGCCATCACCATAGAGGATGTCAGTGATATGCGACTGGTCGCTGAAATTATCATCCACACCCTTGATGGTAACCATAGCCTGACGGTCCTGATAGACAGCCAGCGCCTGATCTTCCACACACTCTGTTGCAACATCTACCTGCGGCAACTGGCGAATTTTGGTCAAGATAGGGTCATCACAAGGAGCCGTCTTACCTTTTGTAGGAACGAGTTCCAACTGTGGATCAAAGCTGGTAAACAAGGTTGCCACCAAGTCATGGAAACCATTGAACACACTCAGCACGATGACCAGCGCCATCGTAGCCACAGCCACACCAATCGCCGAGATAGCACTGATGATATTAATGGCATGAGTGCTCTTCTTGGAAAAGAGATACCTGCGAGCAATGAAAAATGGAAAATTCATTTGTCTTTTACCTTTTTACTCTTTTACTTTTTATTTTTTTTACTTTTTCAAGAGTTCATCTATGCGCTCCAAATAATCCAGACTATCATCGAGGAAGAAGCGTAATTCTGGAATAATACGCAATTGGTTTCTTACCTTCTTGCCCAAATCATAACGAATGGTTTTCTCATTAGCGGTGATATTCTTCAGGATTTCCTCTCCTTTCTCAGAAGGGAACACACTCAGATAAGCAGTACAGATACTGAGGTCTGGACTGATTTTAACCTTGGTCACACTCACCATGATACCATGCATCATACGAGTTTGTGACTGGAAAATAAGACTCAACTCCTTCTGGAGAAGTCTGGATATACGGTTTTGTCTTGTTTCTTGCATAATCTTTTCTATTAGAATGATTAACTAAATCAGAATGAACAATCAAATTAGTATGATTGACTAAAAAATTAAACATTACTCAGTTTAACACTATTCAAGGTCCACATGCTTCACCTCCACACTTTCATGTAGGAAGATCTGAGCAGACTCCTTGAATTTTTCCTCACTTTCAGTAGTCAGATACTGGCAGGTACCTTTCTTGGTAATCATATTCTCCATGTCCTGATGCCGCTTCAAGTAATTTTTCAGACTCTCAGCTACATACATTCCTTGTGGCACAACCCGCACACCATCGGGAAGGTTTTTCACAATGCTGTTCATCAGCAATGGATAATGTGTACATCCCAAGATAATCGTATCTATGTCAGCATCTTTACGCATCAGTTGGTCAATGCGCTTCTTGACGAAATAATCAGCACCCGGACTATCAGCCTCATTGGCTTCTACGATAGCCGCCCATAGCGGACAAGCAACACCGCTAACCTTGACTTCAGGCCAGAGTTTGGCAATCTCCAAGTCATAGCTTTGACTTTTGATAGTACCTTCCGTAGCCAACAGACCGACATGGTTACTCTTGGTGATATTACCGATAACCTCAGCAGTAGGACGGATAATACCCAGCACACGGCGGCTTGGATCCAACTCAGGGATATCTCTTTGCTGGATAGAGCGAAGCGCCTTGGCTGAAGCCGTATTACAACCCAGAATCACCAGGTGGCAACCCATGGAAAACAGTTTGAGTACTGCCTGGCGCGTAAACTTATACACCACCTCGAAAGAGCGGGAACCATACGGCGCACGTGCATTATCACCCAAGTACATATAGTCGTACTGAGGAAGAAGCTGACGAAGTCCATGCAGGATAGTCAACCCCCCATATCCGGAATCAAATATTCCGATAGGGCCAGGATTAGAAGGCAACATCATTTCAAATTCTCCTTGATTAGTTCGGTAATATCCTCTCCCATCGCAGCATCAACGTATGGAAGCGAATCGTGGTCGGAATTCAGGATAAACGCATATCCTTTCGCCTTGCCTATCTTCTGCAAAGT
Organism: uncultured Prevotella sp.; assembly: GCA_900554835.1. GTDB lineage: Bacteria > Bacteroidota > Bacteroidia > Bacteroidales > Bacteroidaceae > Prevotella. Next base: position 9,843 of record USJD01000013.1, read on the forward strand.
CTCTCTGATTTGTTTTTTCAGGGGAGCATAAGCATCTTCCTCAGCCTGTTTCAGCAGACGTTCCGACTCAGCTTTGAAAGCCATATTCTTAGCCATCAGTTCACGAAGTTCCGCCTGTCGTTTTTCCAGGATGGAAGGAGCGAAATTACGCTGACCATCCAGAAACTCCTCATACTTGCTGTTAAACTCGTCCTCCGAGCGCTTGGTTTCGGCATCATACTTCAAGCGAAGATCGTCCATATGATGCTTGGCTATTGCATAACCAGGCATTGTACGAAAGACTTCTTCGAAGCTGAAATAGCCGAAACGGATTGCAGAAGTAGCCACCTGCTGGGCAGATGCCAGCACAGGCATCATTGCCAGAACCAAATAAAGGAATGTCTTTTTCATCATGAAGTGTTGGATTAGAATAGGCATATTCATACCTATTATATATAAATACTGAAAAGAGAAACAAGGGCAAGCACTTGTGCCTGCCCCCACTATCTTAGTTGGAAATAACCGAAATTACTTGATCTTAGCCTGTACTTCCTTAGTTACATCAACTACATTGGTACCTGTGTAAACAGCAGCACCTTCCTCGAAGATGTAAGTGTAGTTGCCAGCCTTACCAACAGCCTCGATAGCAGTACGCACCTTAGCCACGATAGGCTGCATCAGCTCGCTGCTCTTCTTCTGCAATTCCTGCTGACCGTCCTGATAAGCCTGCTGAATCTTCTGCTGAAGACCCTGCAACTCAGTTTCCTTCTGCTGCTTAGCAGTAGCATTCATTGTACTCTGGCCCTTCTGATACTCGTCAGCCTTGCGCTGGAACTCATCCTGCATAGATTTCAGTTCGTTCTCCTTCTGCTTCTGGAGTGCCTCAAGCTCACCATTAGCTTTAGCAACATCAGGCAAAGCCTGCATGATAGTCTGGGTATTTACCTTACCAAACTTCTGTGCCATCATTGTCATTGGTGCACAAAGCATCAACATTAAAATAAGCTTTTTCATCGTTTTTATTCTTTTAATTATTAATTTTCAGATAGGTTTTCAGATGGACATATTGTCCACAGTCAACTCACTTTTATAACTCTCGCTGCAAATATACAACTAATTATTGGAATAACCTAATTTTTGAAGCACTTCGTTGCTAATATCGATTTTTGGAGAACCAAATATGATACCAGCATTGCTGGCTCTGTCGAGCACCAGCGAATAGCCACGCAAATCAGCGATTTCCTTCACTGCATTGTAGATTTCCTCCTGTATAGGAGTCATCAGCGCTTCACGCTTCTTGTAGAGTTCACCTTCCGGTCCGAAGTATTTCTTCTTCAGGTCACTGGCTTCCTTCTCCTTCTGCATGATGGCATCCTGCTTGGCTTTTTTCTGTTCCTGTGACAAGAAAACCACCTCGTTCTGATAGTTCTTGTACATAGTACTTGCCTCCAGATTGAGCGCCTCTACCTCAGCTTGCCATTTCTTGCTCACCTGGTTCAACTGTTCGTTGGCACGCTCGTAAGCAGGCACATTCTTCAGGATATATTCCATATCAACCAGCGCATATTTCTGCGCATGGGCTGTGATGGCTGCTACAGCCATCATCAGCATCAATATCATCTTCTTCATAAGAATTCCTCCAATTATATCAATTCTTATTTATTATTTCTCATTTCTCATTTGTCATTTCTCATTTGTCTTAGAACTCCTGGCCGAGGATAAAGTGGAACTGGCTTCCACCCTTCTTATACTGGCTTCCGTTCCAAACCTTGTCGAAACCATAAGCCCAGTCGATACCCATCAAGCCGACCATTGGCAAGAAGATACGTACACCGACACCGGCACTACGCTTCATGCTGAATGGATTGAACTTCTTGGTGTCATACCATGCATTACCTGCCTCTACGAAAGTAAGACCATAAATAGTGGTATTACCCAAGAGGAACGGATAACGGAGTTCCAATGAGAAACGGTCGTATGCGTAAGCATAGTAACCTGTGCTGGCACTATAAGATACAGAACCATTCTCGTAACCACGGAGACCGATAGTTTCCTCACCATAATAGGATGAATAACCGCTCATACCGTCACCACCCACATAGTAGGTCTCAAATGGACTCTTGTTGTATCTATTGTAAGCTCCCAACAAACCGAGTTCCACACGGGTCATCAACACAAAGCACTTCTGACCTCCGCTCAATGCGGTATAAGTCTTAGCCTTGAACTTCCACTTATGATACTCTATCCAGCGATATTTCTCCTGCTGCTCCTGAGCATAAGTTGGTGAGTTTCTGTTGGTTGCCAGATGCTCATAATCCTTGTTGTTCATCAAGCTCCATGGTGGAGTCAGGTTGACAGAAGCCTCTACCTCTGAACCTGTACGTGGGAAGAGCTGATTATCGGTTGATGTACGGTTCAATGCAATGGTCAAGTTCAAGTTGTTCGCATTACCATTATTCATCAACATATAGCTCCAGTTCTTCATCATGTAGCGCTGGTAAGCCAACTGCACAGACAGAGTAAAGTAGTCGTCTGGCCAACGGAGACGCTTACCCCAACCGAGGCTTACGCCGACCATCTGGATATATTTATCTGGGTCGTAATAATTCTCGTAGTTATTGTAATAGCTGGAACCGTAACCATACATGTAGCTATAGTAGTTGTTCATGTAAGCACTGTTATAATAGTTGCTTGACACGTCAGTACTCTTACTATAATATGCACCTACGCTGAACTGAACAGGGCGCTTGCCACCAAACCAGTTGGTAGAGTAGCTTACATTGTAGCTCTGATAGTAGGTACCATTGGTCTGTGCACCGATACTCAGCACCTCACCATCACCGATAGGCATGATACCACGATGCTCCTTGTTCTTGTTGAAGAGGTTGGCCATAGAGAAGTTGTTGAGCTTCAAGCCTACACGTCCAATGACACCAGTCTGTCCCCAACCGAGTGAGAACTCAATCTGGTCATTACTCTTCTGTTCCAAGTTCCAGTTGATATCCACAGTACCATCCTCATAGTTTGGCTTGATATCCGGGTTCACCTTTTCAGCATCAAAGTGTCCCATAGAAGCCAACTCACGGGCAGAACGCATGATAGCGTCCTTAGAGAAGAGATCACCTGGCTTCGTACGAAGTTCGCGGCGTACTACATTCTCATAGAGTCGGGTATTACCATTGATGCGTACATGGCTCAGATAAGCCTGAGGACCCTCAGTGACACGCATTTCGAGGTCGATAGAGTCGCCATCGATATTGATTTCGGCAGGATTGATGTTAGAGAACACATAACCATTATTATAATAGAGGTTTCCCACCGCATCATCATCCTCATTCAAACGCTTGTGCAAGAGTTTCTGATTATATACATCACCCTTCTTCATGGTGAGCAATGCATTCAGACGGTCTGTATTATAGACAGTATTACCCACCCAAGTGATATTACGGATGAAATATTGCTTACCCTCATCTACCTTCACATATACATTGACATGCTTCTCATCGTAGTTGCTGACGCTATCTTCCAGAATCTGGGCATCACGATAACCATACTCATAGTATTTATCTATCAGCTTAGACTTATCCTCTTTCCAGCGTTCAGGGGTAAACTTCTTGGATTTGAAGAAAGTAGCAAATTTTCCAGCTTCATGAGTCTTGGCGAATGCACCTTTGGAGAATAAGCCACCCTTAATCTTGCGGTCAGAAAGTTTCTCATTGCCATCAATGGTAATCTGATGCACCTTGATTTTCTCCTTCTTATCTACGATTACATCCAGGATAACCTGTCCCTTGTTGGCTACATCATCACGCTGGTTGATCTGGATATCCGCATTCTTGAAACCTTTGTCATCAAAGTATTTCTTGGCAAGAATCTTGGCACGGTCGAGCATGTTAGGAGTCACCTGTGTACCCTTTACCATACCCAATTTCTGCTCCATATCCTCTCGCTCGCTCTTTTTCAGACCGATATAGTTGATGTTAGAGATACGAGGGCGAACGGCCAGATAGATGTGGAGATAAAGTTTTTCGCCCACGATAGAGTCGGCAGCAATCGCCACTTTTGAAAACAGTCCATGCTTCCAATATCGCTTGACGGCATTGGTTACATCATCTCCTGGCACATCGATTCTATCACCGACCGACAGGCCAGAGATGCCAGTAAGCACATAATCCTCATATCCTTCCACTCCTGATACGTTGATGCCTCCAATGACCAGATTACGGGGATTTCCTGCATACGAGATGTCAGGATTCACAATCTTGTCTTGTGCCGTCACCTGCAAACAAGCCATTACACCGAACAGCAGGATGAAAACCTTTCTTATCTTATTCATTTACTTATTATGTATATTTTCAAATGTATTCTTTCCTAATATGACTCCCGAGTAATATAGCATTACTCTCCTTTTTCCACCTGAGCCTCAGTTTTACCAAACCTGCGCTGACGATTCTGATAGTCAGCTATTGCCTTCTGGAGATCTTCCTCCATGAAATCAGGCCAGTAGGTATCGCAGAAATACAACTCAGAATAAGCTATCTGCCACAGGAGATAATTGCTGATGCGCAATTCACCGCCCGTACGGATCAGGAGATCAGGATCTGGCATAAAGTTGGTTTCGAGATGCTTGGCGAAATTCTCTTCAGTCAATTCACCAGCTATCTCATCATAGCTTTTCTTGCCATCAGCCATCGCATCCTTCAGGGAACGTCTCATTGCTTCCATGATTTCCCAACGAGAAGAGTAGCTCAAAGCCACCACCATCGTCATGGCGTCATTTTTAGCCGTATGTTCCATAGTCTCCTGCAACTTTTCCTGCACAGGCTTTGGCAAACGAGCTATATCACCTATCACACGGAAGCGCACATTGTTCTTCATGAAGATTTCATCCTCAAGAGAAGTGAGCACAAGTCCCATCAGAGCAGCCACCTCGTCGGCAGGACGATTCCAGTTTTCCGTAGAAAAAGTATAGAGTGTAAGATATTTCACACCTAAGCGAGTACATTCTGAAGTGATACGACGAACGGTATCCACCCCAGCCTGATGGCCGAAACTTCTTTCTTTGCCTCGCTCCATCGCCCATCGCCCGTTACCATCCATGATGATGGCAATATGCTCTGGTATTCTGCTCATATCTAAGTTTGTTGCCATTATTCTTCTTTATTACATGTTCTACATTTTGCCTTGAAACTATAGGTTAGCGTGAGCTGCAGCATGGAATAGCAGTCTGTATTCTTGAATGCACCGCTGCTCTTTACTCTATAGGGGTCTTTCACTCCATCCAGTTCATCATTCAAAGAGAAATGGAATCCCCAATCTAAACCTACATTCAGCCGTTCTCTGACTTTATATTTCACACCTATACCGATAGGCACATTGGCGGTAAAGACACTTTTGCTGCCTCCTGACACGGAAGTAGCTCCCAGTCCGCCATAAATATAGGGTGTCAACCGCTTGGCTCCTCGATAGTCTCTTCCTGTACCATAAGGCCAGAAATTATACTCGAAGACGAGACTTACATCCACCACATTATTGTTGAACTCATAGGTTGACTCCGCATAATCCGGATAATAAGTCTTGACATCCGCCGACGATCCTTTCAGTTTTCCATAACTGGCGCTCAGGCGCAAGTCTTTATAAGGGTCAAAATTGTATCTCCAAAGCAGCGAGGCCATCGGCTGCATGTTTTTCAACACGTTGCCATTGAAATCACCCTCGTAACTGACCATTCCTACCCCCGCACCTATCTCCATGCGATATTGGGGATCATCCTGGGCGCTGATGTGGACAAGAGCAACCACCAAACCGATTATCGTCAGAACTATTCTGCGCATTTTACACCTTATTATATATATAGACTCAAGAGAAAGAAATAAGTTTATTCCTTTCTCCAGCCATCTCTATTATATCTTCCTTTCCAGACGTATCCGTTGTTGATAACCCAATAATAGTTATTGGCATCACGCACGAAAGCAGCTGGTCTGCTTATTACAAATTCAGCAGGCATCACAACCGTTGTATCCACACTCCAGTCTAAGCCAGTCTTGCTCACATACCACTTACATTTTTCCACAGATGCGCTACCCACTTGATAGTTGCCAGCAGCCAAAGCCACATAACCGCTATCGTTGAGCGCCACCTGGAGGGTATTGAGATAAGGCAACATGCCAGCCTGATGAGCCTGATATTCTACATAGTTCCACTGATAAGAATCTGTAGTTTCCCCACTATCCAAAGTACGGGTCCAGATTGTTGCGACCGTATCCTTCTCTTCATTCTCACGAACCTTGCGATTGCCGAGGAGAAGAAGGTTTTCTGCGCCTTTCACAGAACGAACAGGCTTAACCACCAGACTGAGGTTTTCTGTTGGCAAGAAATCTGCGCCCTTGCCATCCATTGCATCAGGAGTCCAGCTGGCACCATTGTCCTTAGATACAGCAATGCCCGCAGCAGTATAAGCATACAGATAGTTGCTACTTGCACCAATCAACTGCAGAAGAGAGGCATCAGTAGTAACAGATTCCCAATTGACAGCATCCTCAGACGTGAGAACTTCGCCATTATTGAGAATATAGAGTTTACCATCCTTAGCGATTGCGCTCTTATAGGCTTCTTCACCCAAAGCAACATTAGGAGTCAGAGCACTTCCAAAAGCACCACCATTCAGACCGGTCTTGAAAATCTTAGTAACACCATTACTCTTACCGAAAACATAGACACAGTTGCCCGCAGAAACGGCTTTCATGCCAGCCAAAGCAGCCAAGTCACCATTCTGGGCTGCAAGAGAATGCCATACGAAGGAATCAGGGCCTTCTTTGTGTACATTTACAGTAATCGTATAAGTACGATATGCAGAATAATCGTTGTTATATACTCGGATTTCCTTTGGCTTAGAGAAATCTACGGAGTCTGAGCTGGAATAATAAGCCAAAGAGTCTTTATTATCCTTATCTTTCAATACCCAAAACAGCGGACTGCTCTGCTTGGCTATGATAGAAGCCAAGGCAGCACTAATCTTTGTCCCAACAGGCAAAGAGTCAGCATTATAGATCTTACCAGCGGCCTGATCTATATAAAATTTATAATTAGAACCAGCAATCGTGGTAGCATAAGTTGAATCCTTCGTACCATCCGATGTCTTTCCCAGATAATAGCGATTCATCGTGCCAAGAGAAAAAGCAGTGATGGCAGTATCATGGGTATATTCAATATTTGTATCATCGTCACTGCTCAAACATGAAGACAATGACAGGCCTGCAGAAAGGAGCAGGATGAAAGCAAAAAACTTCCTTTTCATTCTTATTTATTTATTTTTAGCTGCAAATTTACAGAGAATTCTTCAAATAAAGCCCCTTTTTAGTGGTTTATTATGCAAATTATTGATTTTATCGGTAATTTTTAAGTTTGTTTAGTGATTATTTCCGACAATCAAGGCATTTTTGAGAGAAAAAGGGTAAAAAAAATGAGAAATTAGAAATGGGAAAGACTTTAAAATGAGAAATGACAAATGAGAAATTAGAAATGGGAAACTAAAAAAAAAGAGTCCCATCCCTCTTTCGAGAGATAGGACCCTAATATGATAATTCTTAATAATTCGAAGTTTCGAATGATTAGAGCTGTGGACCAGCAGCAACGAGAGCCTTACCAGCCTCGTTTGTCTCATACTTCTTGAAGTTCTTGATGAAACGAGCAGCCAAATCCTTAGCCTTCTCCTCCCACTGAGAAGCCTCAGCGTATGTATCACGTGGATCGAGGATCTTAGGATCTACGCCTTCCAACTGTGTAGGAACTACGAAGTTGAAGAATGGGATAGTCTTTGTAGGAGCTGCGTCGATTGAATGGTCGAGGATAGCGTCGATGATACCACGTGTATCGCGGATAGAGATACGCTTGCCTGTACCGTTCCAACCTGTGTTAACCAAGTATGCCTTAGCACCAGACTTCTGCATCTTCTTTACCAACTCCTCAGCGTACTTAGTTGGGTGCAACTCCAAGAATGCCTGACCGAAGCAAGCAGAGAATGTTGGAGTAGGCTCGGTGATACCGCGCTCTGTACCAGCCAACTTAGCTGTGAAGCCAGAGAGGAAGTAATACTTAGTCTGCTCAGCGTTCAAGATAGATACTGGTGGCAATACACCGAATGCATCTGCTGAGAGGAAGATAACCTGCTTAGCAGCTGGACCCTGAGAGAATGGACGCTGGATGTTCTTGATGTGGTAGATAGGATAAGATACACGAGTATTCTCGGTAACAGTCTTATCTGCGAAGTCAATCTTACCATCCTTAGCTACAGTTACGTTCTCGAGGAGAGCGTCACGTGTGATAGCACCGTAGATATCTGGCTCAGACTCCTTGTCGAGGTTGATAACCTTAGCGTAGCAACCACCTTCGAAGTTGAACACACCCTCGTCGTCCCATCCGTGCTCATCGTCACCGATCAACTTACGCTTAGGGTCTGTTGACAATGTAGTCTTACCTGTACCAGAAAGACCGAAGAAGATAGCAGTGTTCTCACCGTTCATATCTGTGTTGGCAGAGCAGTGCATAGAAGCCATACCCTTCAATGGCAAGAAGTAGTTCATCATAGAGAACATACCCTTCTTCATCTCACCACCATACCATGTGTTGATGATAACCTGCTCCTTAGAAGTTACGTTGAATACAACGGCTGTCTCTGAGTGGAGACCCAACTCCTTCCAGTTCTCAACCTTTGCCTTAGAAGCATTGTAAACGATGAAGTCTGGCTCCTGATCGAACTCAGCCTCGTTCTGAGGACGGATGAACATATTTGTTACGAAGTGTGCCTGCCATGCTACCTCAACGATGAAACGTACCTTCATACGTGTATCCTTGTGTGTACCGCAGAAACCATCTACTACGAACAACTTCTTGTTAGAAAGCTCCTTCTTAGCGATCTCCTTAACGGCGTTCCATGCCTCTGGAGTTGCCTTGTGGTTATCGTTGTGATACTCCTCAGAATCCCACCATACTGTGTCGTGAGATGTAGCATCGTCAACGATGAACTTGTCTTTAGGAGAACGACCAGTGTAAATACCAGTCATTACGTTAACTGCACCGAGCTCAGTCTCCTGACCAACCTCAAAACCCTCGAGACCTTCCTTAGTCTCCTCATTGAACAATACCTCATAAGAAGGATTGTAGAGAACCTCAGTTGTACCTGTGATTCCGTACTTTGCTAAAACTGACTTATCAAACTTTGCCATTTTATTTTAAATGTATTTAAGTTGTGAATAATTTCTATTTACCTTGGTTGACAGAAGAAACCATCATTCCAAAACCGCCGCAAAGTTACGAAAAATCTGTTTGATAACAAAGATTCTTGTTTATAAATAAGACATTTTAAAAGCTTTTTAGGTTAAAGAATTTAAAATTCAAAACATTCATCCATAATTTGCCATATTGACTTTACAAAAAACAGACTCATCAATACGGAAGGAAAAAGGAAATACACCTATTTATATATATAGCGAGAGATGATTGGGGGAAGAAGAGAAACGAAAAAACTGAGACGGGAATGAAGTAAGAAAGGAGAGAAAGGAGGGAGAAGAAAGACAGAAAGGACAAAAAAAGAGACGGGGAAGGACTGGAAATAAAGACGGAAATGTGCTGGGAAGATAGAGACAAGAAAGGATTGGGGAGATAGAGGCGAAAAAAACGAAGAAGAGACGGTAAAAAATAGAAAAGAGAAGCAAAGAGAACACGAACAAACAAAAAACAGCCAAAACATTTTGTAATCTCTCGGATTTACATTACCTTTGCAAAAATTTAGGCAAAAGAATAAGCCGAAATAGAAGCAAAAAATAACAAAAAAATAAACAACAATGAAAATCATCAACCTAAGCGAGAAAAATTCCATCATCAACCGTTACCTGGCTGAGATGCGCGACTGTGATTATCAGAAGAACCGTTTGCTCTTCCGCAACAATATCAAGAGAATCGGTGAGTATGAGGCTTTTGAAATCTCAAAGACACTTGATTACGAGGCAAAGGATGTGACTACACCGCTCGGTGTTGCAAGGGTCAATCTCCCTACCGACCAGGTTGTCATCGGAACCATCTTCCGTGCCGGACTTCCTTTCCATGAGGGTTTTCTCAATATCTTCGACCACTCCGGCAATGCCTTTGTGAGTGCTTACCGCGAATATACTAACGAGGAGCATACCGAGATTGGTGTCCACATCGAATATCTTGCTACTCCAGACCTGACAGACAAGACGCTCATCATCGCCGACCCAATGCTCGCTACCGGCATCAGCATGGAGATGGGCATGAAGGCCTTCATCACCAAGGGTAACCCGAAACATATCCACGTGGCATGCGTCCTTGCTGCCCCAGAAGGCATTGAGCACATCAAGAACACCTTCCCAGAGGAAAAGACCACCATCTGGTGCGCTTCCATCGACGAGGGATTGAACGAGCACAAATACATCGTTCCCGGTTTCGGAGATGCAGGTGACCTCTGCTACGGAAACAAGTTATAAAAACAAGAGATGTTAATTTTCTTCTCTACCCGGGTATATTTTTCTCCCTGCCCACGCAAGAATTTTTCCGTGGGCAGGGAAAAATAAAAGTGGGTACAGGGACGGAAAAATGAAGCCTCTTTAATAATGGAAAGAACTTCCACCCAAGAACTCGCGTAGCAGCGATGTCGGAGGCAAATTATTATAAGGTATTCCCTTGAAATACTTCAGAAATTTCAGGAGGCGGTAAGCCTCAGCATATTCTTCACAATTCTCAGGCACCTGTTGCAGGAGTGGTTCTGCCTGCATCTTGATGACGGCCAACTCGTAGAGCATCGCCGTATTGAGCATCGCATCCGCATTTTCCTGGAATGGGAAAATCCACTTGTTTTCTCCAGCACGCACTGAAGGCCAGCGATGGATGGTCTCCTGCGCACTCACACCTCTATATTTATTATCGCGGATGATGCGGCGCAGCAAACGGTTGTCGGTCGTAGGGATATAATTGTGATTATCAAGCAGAATGGTGGTTAAAGCCGAAGCATAGACGCGATAAATCTGCTCATCAGGAATCTGCGAAGTCAGTTCCGGATTCAAGGCATGAATACCTTCCACCACCAGCACATTATGATCGTTCATCTTCAGTTTCTTTCCGCTTCTCTTACTCTTTCCGCTCTGGAAATCGTATTTCGGCAATTCCACCTCCTCGCCACGGAAGAGGGCATTAAACTGCTCATTGATGAGTTTCAGATCCAGGGCATAGATGCTCTCGTAATCATATTCGCCACTCTCGTCCTTCGGAGTTTTCTCCCTATCTACGAAGTAATCATCAAGCGAAATCTGCAGAGGTTTCAAGCCGTTTACAGCCAACTGGATGGACAGGCGCTTGCAGGAAGTAGTTTTACCCGAGGAAGAAGGACCTGCCAATAGAACAAGCTTTACCCCCTTACGCTGGGCTATATCTTCAGCTATCTGGGCTATTTTCTTCTCTTGCAAAGCCTCGCTGATATTGATAATATCGGTTGAAAATCCTGCAGCAACAGCCTGATTGAAATCGCCTATCGTACGGATACCGATGATATCCTGCCAGCTATGATGCTCCTTGAAGATGTCAAACATCTTATCCTGTCTGGTGATTTCGCCCAACTGATCCGGATTCTTAAGAGAAGGAATACGCAGCAGCATTCCGTCATAATACTTCTCCAGCCCAAAAAGATAAAGTCCAGAAGTATTGGTAAGGAGTGTACCATAATAATAATCCACGTAATCACCTATTTTATAATAGGTAGTATAGATAGAGCCGGAAGTCTTCAGAAGTTTCACCTTCTCCACATCTCCCTTTTCCTGGAAGAGCGCAATAGCATCCTCGGTAGGTACCATATATCTGCGGATAGGCATGTGGGCATCGATGATTTCCTGCATACGATTACGCAGCTTCCCCACTTCCTCCTCAGTAAGTTCCCTGCCCAGGCGCACATCCACATAAAATCCATTGGAAACAGGGATGTCGATGATTACATCAGGACTGGTAGGAAAAATATCCTTCACCGCCTTGCAGAGCACAAAGAAAAGTGTACGGGTATAGGCCCGGGAACCTGAAGAAGAAGTCATATCAAGGAACTCAAGGTCCTTGCTGTTATAAACACGATAATGCATGCCTTCCACCTTGTTATTTACCTTACAGGAGATAGGTCCATGGCTCATTTCAAGGCCAATTTCAGAAAAAATATCAAAAAGTGTGCTCCCGATTGCTACTTTCTGAGTTTTTTTGTTATTTTTGCAACGGATTTGTATTACTTGTTTCATTTGCACTACGTTTATGTTACAATATTAGACAATAATCCTGCTCCCAAGGAGGTATTTTCATACTTCCCAAGAGTATTCACTTACATTCGGTAAAGATACGAATAAAAAAGCAACTACGGTGATTTTGAAAACATAAATTAAATTAAAATATGTCGATTTGGATATTTTTCAGGCTTATCGGTGCACTCGCCCTACTGATGTTCGGTATGAAGACGATGAGCGACAGTTTGCAGAAGATGGCTGGACCTCAGCTCCGCCATGTGTTAGGAACCATGACTACCAACCGTTTGACGGGCATCCTCTCTGGTACGCTCATCACGGCTGCGGTGCAGTCTTCTACAGCCACGACGGTGATGACGGTATCGTTTGTCAACGCAGGTCTCCTCACCCTTGCCCAGGCTATCTCGGTCATCATGGGTGCCAACATCGGAACCACGCTCACCGCATGGATCATGAGTGCCGGTTTCTCATTCAACATCACCGACTTTGTATGGCCGGCATTCTTCTTTGCCATCATCCTTATCTACAGTAAGAAGCGTAAGATCGTCGGCGACTTCATCTTCGGTATATCCTTTATGTTCCTCGGTTTGGGAACTTTACGCCAAACCGGTATCGACATGGATCTGGCTCACAATCAGCCGGTTCTGGATTTTTTTGCAAGTTTTGATCCCCACAGTTTTACCACTACCATCACCTTTCTCCTGATAGGTAGCGTACTCACCATGTGCGTACAGAGTTCAGCAGCCGTCATGGCGATTACGATGATACTCTGCTCCACCGGTGTATTGCCAATTTACCAGGGTATTGCGCTCGTGATGGGCGAGAATATCGGTACTACCGTCACCTCCAATGTGGCTGCGCTTACAGCCAATACGCAGGCCCGAAGGGCGGCGATGGCACACATGGTGTTCAATGTCTTCGGTGTACTCTGGATACTCTGCGTATTCCGTCCGTTCATCCACCTCGTTTGCGGTTGGGTGGGTTTTGATGATGTGATGGAGAAAAACGATCCTCATTTCGTAGCCAATGCTGCCAAGCTCTCCTTTGTGCTTGCCGCCTTCCATACCACCTTCAACCTCTCCAACACCTTTATCCTGGTATGGTTTATCCCTCAGATAGAGAAGTTGGTATGCAAGATTATCCGTCCTAAGAAGAATGCTGATGAGGATGATTTCCGCCTGCGCTTTATCCAGAGCGGTATCATGAAAACTCCGGAAATTTCTGTCCTGGAGGCGCAGAAAGAGATTCACTGCTTCGCCGAGCGTATCCAGCGCATGTTTGGTATGGTGAAGGAACTCTTAGGCGAAACCAACGATGATAAGTTTGTCAAGCTCTATACCCGTATTGAGAAGTATGAAGGTATCTCAGACAATATGGAGATTGAGATTGCCAAGTACCTTGACCAGGTGAGCGATTCCCATCTTTCTGATGAAACCAAGGCTAAGATTCGCGCCATGCTCCGCGAGATTTCCGAGATAGAGAGTATCGGCGACAGTTGCTTCAATATTGCCCGTACCCTGAACCGCCGCATCCGTGGCAAGGAGGATTTCATCCCTTCTCAGTATGAGCACATGCATCAGATGATGGAGCTTACCGACAATGCCCTTACCCAGATGAACATCACCCTCGTAGGTCATAAAGGAGACAACGATGCCAACCTCTCTTTCAACATTGAGAACGAGATCAACAACTACCGCAACCAGTTGAAGAGCCAGAACATCAACGATGTGAACAACCATCTCTATACCTACGCCATCGGTACCATGTATATGGATATCATCCAGGAATGCGAGAAACTTGGCGACTACGTGGTAAACGTAGTAGAGGCCCGCATGGGTGTAAGACAGCATGAGGCATAAGACTATCCAAGACATCAGATGTAATAGAAAGGGCTATCTGGAATTTGCCGAATAAGATACCTACTTAGAAAACTGTGACAACTGTTAGTTGTCACAGTTTTATTTTGATAATTACAATACCGGAATACTTTTTGCAAGAAATGTTTTTGTTTCATACGAGTAATAAAAACAATATATTATTTTTTGTGTTTATTACTTATAATTAACAAGAGGGTATGTCATCAGTTCATGACACACCCTCTTTCACTTTTATCATCATCCATACTTATACTCATATCATCATCCATACTTATACTCACTACATTTTTATCCTTCAAGAACATTCCACTTGATACCTCCATTCTGTCCTGCCACATAATTGCAGGGAGGAATACCGGGATGGTTCAAGTTGGAAAGATAAAGAGGCTCATCGGTCACAAACTGGTGGCAGGTAAACGTATCCCCAGCAGCCAGCTTGCTATTCTGCGATTCCATGACCATGAAATTATCATTTCCCATAAATTTGATGGTAATAACACGACCAGGTTGCCAAGTCAATCTCACCTGGCTGCCTACATCAAGTGCATCCGCAATCAGTCTGCTCTTCATGAAGAACCGGCTTGAAGCTATAGAATTTTCTCCCACAAACGCATCCCAGTCGTAAAAGCCTACCATACGTGACAGCAAATCGAGATTGAACTTGCTGGGATTACTTTTGCTATTCACATATCCCCACATACGCTTCAACGTACTCACAGAAATCAGTTCTTGCGTATATCCCTGTATCTGGCGCATCAGGAAATCGAAGTCTTTAGGCGAGGCTATCTTTCTCCCCACCAAACGCTCCACCTCCTCTTTGAGTCTATCAAAATCTTCTTTCTTAAAATTCTCTACCATAATCTTAACTCAGATCTTTCATCTAATTATCATTTATGCAGCAAAGATACACCATTTTTTCCTTTATCATTCTTCTTTCTCTCATTTTTTTGCCACAAATAGAAATTGAACCGTTTTGAACCAAGTTCTTTTTTATGAATTTGTATATTTTTGCAACCAAAAATGATTTTTAACAACATAATTAGTAATTGTAATAAATGAAAATTTTATGAAAAGATTCACATTATGTATTGCCTTTGCATTCATAAGCCTGATTGTCATCCATGCCAAGAGCTATCCATTTGACATGGCTCATAGCTATGAGGTTCAGATTGTAAGGGTTGCACAACAAGGAACAAAGTTCTTAAAAGTATGGGGAGTAGCTGGTTCTCCCGATAAAGCAATAGACAGAGCCATGCAAGATGCCGTAGCAGCCTGCATCTTCACAGGAGTAGAAGGAAATGAAATTGCTGGTAAAATCCCTGCTTTGGTAGCAAACAAAGATGCCTATGAACAACACAAACAGTTCTTCGACACCTTTTTCAAAAAAGGAGAATTCTTACAGTATGTTAAGAATGCCAACTCAGGCTATCCTACAGGCGAGAACAATATCAAGACCGACAAAGGACGCAAAGTGGGTCTCTTTGTTGTTGTCATGTATGACAATCTTCGTAAGCGTTTAGAAGACGAAGGTATTATTAAAAAACTAAACAGTTATTTCTAAAACAAAATCTATAACAATATGAAAAAGTTATATTTGTCATTCATTGCATTGCTATGTACTCTTGGGACTCTTGCCCAATCTACAGTAGAAAATATCAACCAGCCTAAAGCCATGAAACCAATTATCATGGTTGTGCCAGAAAAGGCATGGTGTATAAACCAGGGATTCGTGAAGGCTGATGATCCAAATTCCCCAGACTATGAAAAAGCATTGCTCGATAACGATGTACTCAATGTAATCACCAAAATGGGTGGTATCATGCAAGAACGAGGCTATCCTCTAAAGAACCTTCAAAGTGCACTCGACGAATTGAAGAATGAAGAGGCAATGGATACTGAACTCAAATCAAAAGCAGATGGTGAGATTTTGGAAGATGAACTCGACATGTTGACACGAGTCGCCCAGGCAGATATCCTGGTGAACATAGCTTTCACTCGCACAGCCTATGGTCCACGCAATATGATAGAGTTTCGTGTTACCTCTATTGATGCAGCCACAAACAAACAGATTGGTGGTGAAACAGGAAGAAGTTCTGCTTCTGGAGCTCCAATTTCAGCCCTATTGGAAGAATCTGTCCTCGGATTTATCGACAATTTTACAGGTAGTATCCAAAGACATTTCGAAGATTTAGCAACCAACGGACGCGAAGGTTCAGTTATCTTCAAGATAGCAAGCGATTGTCCGCTTAACTTCGAATCAGAGATAAGCCTCAACGGAGATACTGGCGAACTTAACGAAGCAATAGATTATTGGATGAATGAACATACCGTGAATGGTTCTTTCACCCAAAATGGAAAGACCCGCACCCGTCTCTCTTACGAACAGGTACGTTTCCCTCTATTTGCCAAAGCTAAGTTTGGCGGAAAACCAAGAGCCATCAATATGGATACTTTCATCAAGCCAATCACCAACTTCCTCTCTCAGTTTGGCATTTCCGTATCTACAACTCCAATAGGAATCGGAAAAGTCTATGTTGTTTTGGGTGGCAAATAAGCCTGCCCAAGACATGTTAAAATAGCACATCAATAAAAACAATTCTAAAAGTATCAACAAATGAGAATCAAGCAAATATTTATCAGCATAGCCTTTGCATTGATATGCTCAGCATCAGCCCAGGCACAAACTACAAAAGACATCGGTTTGATTTGCCTTAACCCACATATTCCCGAGACAGAGGCTTTAGGGCAGAAGGCTACATCCATGCTTACCAGTAAGTTACAGCAGATAGCTACTGCCAATGGTATGTCGGGTGCTGGATTTGACAATCGCTTCATCATCACTGCACACATTCAAAAACTCAAGAGTAGCCAGACGCAGACTTTTCCTCAGAAAAATGCGGTAGAAATAAGTATCGGCATCTATGTAGGTGACGGTTTGGACGGAACACTCTATTCCAGCTATAATTGTGAGGAAAAAGGCATCGGTAGCTCTGAGGACCAAGCCATTGCAGCCGCAGTAAGAAAGGTGAATCCGAACCAGGAAGAACTACAAAAAGCCATCATCAAAGGGAAGGAAATGATTTTGAAGTATTATGATAAAATGTCTGGTAATATCATTCAGACTGCTAAAGCTACAGCTGCAGCAGGTAGATATGAGGACGCCATCAATATGCTCTTTGCCATCCCAATGAACAATAAGGATTTTCAGACCGCACAGTCGTTGATTGCCCAATATGGCAGCACATCACTCGACCATAAGAATCTGGACGTAATACGTCAGGCTCGCTCTGCATGGAGTGCAAATCCTACAGAAGAAGGAGCAACACAGGCTAACAAACTATTAGAAAACTTAGAGTCTCCGTCTGCTAAGATACAAGCAGAGGCGAAACAACTGCAAGCAGAAATGGCTGCAAGGATTAAGGCAGTAAGTGACAGAGAATTCAAACTGGAAGCTCAAAAAGAGCAAAACGAAAAAGAGGTTCGGTTAGCAGGAATTCGTGCAGCAGCATCTGTAGCTAAAGCTTACGTTGCCAGCCGCCCAAGAGTAGTATATCACTACTACTGGTGGTAAAAGCATAAGCTTATAATGATAAAATCAAGAAATTAAATAAAACTCATGATAATGAAAAAGAACATCGCATTTGCATTCCTCGTTTTCGGAGGAATTTTAGCATTGTCTTCTTGCAAAGACGACGACATGGAAGTCTATGTGGGAGAAGACCTTAGAGACAAAGAAATCATAGAGGCTATCAAGGCATTGCCAGAGCCTAAAACAGAAATTGATGAAAAAGATATCGATGCAGATTTCAAGTATCTAGTACCTGACGGATACTCAGGATACACATCACACAGTGGTGGAAGAAGCGGTTACTACGGATATGTGGATTTAGGCCTGTCAGTGAAATGGGCTACAAACAATATCAATAACCCATTGAGCAATCATGAAGGTAATATCAGTGCCAAGGATTTGTTTGAAAAAGAGACAAAGCAAATTACCAAAGTAGAACGACCAGGTGTAAAGGAATTCAACCAACAATTCCCTACTGTCATGAGCTATGATGAATACCTTGCCTATACTGACATGAAGATACTTGCCGCAGAATATCAGGAATATGAAAAGTACCTAGACAAGATAGACAACGCATATTCTAAGGCAATAAATACGTATAACAGCAATGCTCGCAATTTCAAAGAGCACATGGACGAAGTGGGGCGTGCCTATGCCTGGGGAGATTTAGACGGCTGGGCATATCATGCCCAAAGTGGCGAGGACTCACCTCAGAATATTTCAGGAAAAACAGGATATGATGCAGCAACTAATCTTATCGGCGATGGCTGGCGCATTCCTACAAGAGCCGAATGGCAGGAACTGATAGATAAGTGCCAGTGGGAATTACACGACAATTACTGGCTCATAAAGGGACCATCAGGAAAGAAAATCATTCTTCCTAATCGAAATCCTGCTTATAACACTTCGGAAAGAAGTAACTATAAGTCAGAGGGTAACTACAAATACGATGTGTATCAATTTAATGTAGAGAAAAAGGAAATCGAGCAAAAAGACCCTTACTATAATAGTGCTCTCATCCGTCCAGTTTACTCAAAATAATAAGTAGAAAAAATGAAATATAATAAAATGAAATATCTTATAGCCACCTTGCTCTTATGCTTGGTTGCTGCTCCACTCTCAGCCAAGAAGAAAGTATTCTATGACTCAAAGAGTAACATCGTTGGAATCACTGGTGATTACAACTTTCTGAAATATGCAGATAAGTTCTATCCACTGAATGTTCAAATACCGACAGATTCATATTCTTCTCCAAAAGATAAATGTGAATATTGGAACAAGCTCAATTTCGGAAAAAAGATTCTGGATGAGCTATTCTGCTACGATGGAAATTCGCTTTCAGAAGAAAGATTAAAGGAACTCGCTCTCCAAAATGTACTCAAGGCAGACGATGAACGCGCCTCTATCGGTGTCATTGGTAAGGATAATATATTGAAGGAAGACTATCTGCCTATCCTTGAAAATCAGTATATCTTCATCAACCAAAGTATCAAGCAACGAATCGGTAAAGGCGACAAAGCTCGCTGGAGTATTTACAAGGTGAATATCGACAAGGATGTACTTAATCAGGTATTCAACTCTTGGAACGATATGGAAAAATACAACATGATTAAAGTTAAGATAACACTCGTTGCCTCTGGAGAGGCCAAAAATAGTTACAACATTTGGGACACCACTAATTCTACAAGCTCTCCTGCAGTACAAAGCCTGAAAGGAAAGACCAAGAGAAAAATTGCATATGAAGTTCCTGCTTTTGCCATTCGTGGACAAGTTTTGGGCCGCCACCCTTTCAAGATGAATATAGGTAGCGAAGTTGGTATTAAGAACCGAGATAAAGTTGTTATCTACCGCGCTAAAGAAAAGAACGGCAAGATGTATTCATCAAGAGTCTCCACAACAAGAGCCTGCAACGTCAAAGATAGTGTTGCAAGCCTTTACACATTTGCAGGAGGCCAAGCTTCCTATAAGAAAGGTGACGTTGCTGTATACCAGCCAAGCAGAAACTCCAGCTGGACCATATCTGGCAACTATATGGACCACTCCTATAACCTCAACTTCACCTTTGATCATCGTTTGAAGTTAAGTCCAGTAGGCATCTCACAATATTTCATGCTGATGATGGGCGTGGGTGGTTATGAGAAATCAGAGAAGCGCCTCTATGCCACCAACAATGGATCACTGGTCTATAGTCCAATCATTGCAAACTTTGGTCTTGGCTATGGCATTGGCTATGAGTTTGCCCACTGTATAGAGATACAACCGTATGTCCAGGCTCAATGGGAAGGTATGTTCTTTATCAAGAAGGAGTCATCTCCCTATGATGGTACAGATGGTGCATCATATGCAAGTGGTGCGACCTCCAACTCTGTCCGTTTCCCTCTGGGTGCAAGGGTAAACCTGAACATTTGTTATCCAGTACAGTTGGTAGTGGGTGCAGAGTATATCTTCAATGTAAAGTTCAAGGTTGCCAAGGATACAGAGAAGCGTGTACACAATGACCCAGAGAAATTCTTCTTTGAGCCTACAGGTTACAAGCGTGATGGCTTGAACATCTATGCCGGTTTAAGATTCAACTTCTAATTTATATAATCACAAAATCCTTCCCTTCGTTTCCAACAAAAGCGAAGGGAAACTAACGAAACATGAAAAAGAAATCTGTATTTATGATAATGCTTGCAAGTGTCATAGCAAGTATTACAAGTTGCTCTAACAACAAGAGCAACAAAGAAGAAAATGGAATGGATTCTATCGCTATAGCTCAAGCTAAGGCTGACAGTATTGCAAGAGTTGATAGTATCGCTCGTGCTGATAGCATCGCTAAAGCTGACAGTATAGCTAAAGCAAATAATCTTGTTGTCGGTATGAAAGTAAGTGAGGCTTTGCAGAAGCCTGGGGTCAAGAAAGCCTGCATTGACGGTTTTGACGGATTGCATGAAGGAGAAAAATTGATTTTGATACAAAATGGTAAGAAGTTCCTTACTAATATAGGCTATACCATAAGAACAGGAGAGCCACTTTGCAGCAATCTAAAGTTCGATGTGATGCCTGATTCTTATGAGCAAGATCTCACTTTAGTTAGAGCTAAAGACTGCACAGCATCCGCAAAAATTATAAAAGAACTAAAAAAATAAGCACATGAGACATTTACTTTTTTCAACCTTAGCACTTTGCTTAATTGCATCATTAACCTCTTGCGGCAATAAACAAGCCCAAACTACAGGCGATACAGACAGTACGGCAACTAAGGACACAATTGTCGCAGAAAAAGTTGAGCCACAGGTTGATTCAACCAAGATTTTTAGCGATACAGTTGCTCAAAGAGAGAAAATGACATACAAGGTAACCAGCCAGGTGGAAGACGACATCGTATATGATGACGAAAGAGACTTAAACAAGAGCACTTACACAGTATCTTTACGCATCACATTTAAGAGTAATGGCAAAGTTAGCATCAAGGAAGTTATTCAAGATGAGGGCTCTTGGAGTGGAGAATGGGAATCTAATGGCTATGATGTAACCATTTATACCAAAGAGTTCACTCTGAAAGGTACCATATCAGAGGATTATAAAACCTTTAAGCTTTCCTCTGAATCTATCCGTAAGTTGAGCTGGGATGGTTCTAGAAAATTGAAACTTCAATAACTTTATTACACTCACGCCTTTTCCTATGATATAAAGAAAAAGGCGTGAGAGTTTCTTATTAAAGTAAAACTTTTCATAAAAATACCGTTATTTATATTCCTCAATATTTCTGAAACATCCCCAGACCGACCGCCGGTAAGCCGCAGCACTACCTTTAGGCACATAGAGAACAACATGCTCAAAACAAGCGAGATTGAAGACATCGGGCATCTTCACCTTCCAGATATCATTGCCTAGTACAGGTGGCGTCTTGCAACGAAAAGAGATGCTTTCAAGCTGCGGACTGTCATCAAAGATATGCTTCATCACATGAAGGTCTGGATTATCTGGAAACATGATCCGCCGAAGCTGAGGAAGTGCGGCAAAAGCGCTGTCTTCTATTTCATCCACCCGATAACTCATGCCCTGATAATTTACCGATAGCGGTATCTCTATAACCGAATCTTTCTCGTTGGCAGCACAAACGGTCACCAGACCTCCGCCCCACGATTTATACTCCAGATTGCCAACCGTAAAATGAGCAACCACATCGTATAGCTCAGCAGGTTTCGTCACCTTATTATATATTGCAACACCGGAAGCCACCAGCACCAGGAAAAAGGTAATCCAAACCATGGTTACCAGGCGATGCTGGAACGACCAGATATGCATGCGCAAAGAATGAACATTAGGATAGCGCTGCTCCATAGGACAGAGACATCGCTTAATCACCCAACGGTAAGAGAGACCGAGATGCATCTCTTTCAGAATGACACCTAAGCTATAGATATCATTGCGCACATCAGGCATACTATCCTTCTGCTGCTCAGGAGAAACGTAGCCATCTGTACCTGCAGGACTCTTCAGGATAGCATAACTGTCGGCATCTGACAAGCCGAAATCTATCAGCTTGATGGTTCCCCCATTTCGGGCTACCATAATATTGGCTGGTTTTAAGTCGCGATGCACTATCTGCTGGTCATGCACATATTCCATCACCAGCAAGAGCTGCCGAACTATCTGGCTCCGCTCTGCGCAGGAATGCTTCTGGGTGAGCCATTCATCAAGCGTCACTCCGTCTACCCATTCCATCACGATACATCTGCCATACCCCTCAACTTCTTCCAAACCTTCTACCTTTACGATGCCCGGATGATCCAGGCGAGCTAGAATATCATATTCTTTCTGCTGAAGTTGCAAATAGGTTGAATCAAAACGTACATCGGGGGCTAACGCTTTCAATATCCACCACTGTCCATTGCGCTTGGCACGGAACAGGATATTAAAACCGCTAGACGAGAGTTCGGAGATTTCTGTATAAGATTCCGTAACTTCGCCAACAAGAGGAAAAATAAAACCTGACACTTGATTCATAACTGCAAAGTTAGCATAAAAAAGTGATTTAACAAAGAGAAAGAAAGAAATTTGGTGCAACATAGAGGATAACTCAATTTTTTGTTGTATTTTTGCAGGCGAAATTGCAATTTTATAATCATTAATGAAGATTTTAGTAACAGGTGCTTCGGGTTTTATCGGGAGCTACATTGTGGAGGAAGCTCTCCGACAAGGCATGGAAACATGGGCAGCAGTACGCCCCTCAAGTTCCAGAAAATACCTGCAAGACGAGCGCATCCATTTCATCAACCTCAATCTTTCTTCTAAGGAAGAACTTATCAGCCAGTTAGACGGACAGGAGTTCGACTATGTGGTTCATGCGGCAGGCGCTACCAAGTGTCTGCATGCAGAAGATTTCTATCGTGTGAACACCGAGGGCACCAAAAATCTCGTAGGTGCGCTTATCGCCCTCAAGATGCCTATCAAGCGGTTTGTATTCGTCAGCTCGCTCAGCATCTTCGGTGCCATCAGAGAAGAACAGCCTTATCAGGAAATCACGGAACATGATACGCCCCACCCTAACACGGCTTACGGCAAGAGCAAATGGGAAGCAGAGAAATATCTGGATAGCCTCGGCATCCAGTTCCCTTATATCATCCTGCGACCTACCGGCGTATATGGTCCAAGAGAGAAGGACTATTTCCTGATGGCAAAAAGCATCAAGCAGCATGTGGACTTTGCCGTGGGATACAAGCGCCAGGACATCACCTTCGTATATGTACAGGACGTGGTGCAGGCCGTCTTCCTCGCTCTCGACCATGGTATGAATGGCAGAAAATACTTCCTCAGCGATGGAGGTATCTATCAATCTACTGCATTCAGTGACCTGATCAGAAAGGAACTTGGCAATCCATGGATGCTGCGTATCAAAGCCCCTATCTGGGTTTTGCGCATCGTAACATTCTTCGGCGAATACATCGGCAGAATAACCGGAAAGATGTCGGCGCTCAACAATGACAAGTACAACATCCTGAAACAGCGCAACTGGCGATGTGATATTGAACCAGCCATGGACGAGTTGGGCTATCATCCACATTATCCTCTGGAACGAGGTGTGAAACTCGCCATCAAATGGTACAAGGAAAACCATTGGCTCTGATCAAGGATCCGAAAAAGAAGGATTATTGACAGGAAGGCCTAAAGGATTTGGCAGAAAACCCGACAAGATAAAGAAATAAATATTCATAAAGTTCAAAGAAAAAACGTGATAAAAGATTATTTTAAGATAGAGAAGAACCCGAAAAAAGGGCTATTGGCGCTGGAATGGGTGATGCTCGCCTATATGATTCTGACGGTAGCAACCATGCTCTTCACTTACACCAAGCTCGTGAATCCAGAATCCATGATCTGGGGTCGCATCAGAGTGCTTGTGATGACGGGAGCACTATGGGGCGTATATCGCATGGTGCCTTGCAGGGCTACCAAACTAGTGAGAGTGGCGGCTCAGATGGCGCTGCTGGCATGGTGGTATCCAGATACTTACGAGATCAACCGCATGTTCCCCAACCTCGACCACGTATTCGCAGGATGGGAGCAGCAGCTTTTCGGTTGCCAGCCCTCACTCCTCTTCTCCAAAGCCCTGCCTTGGGCTGTAATAAGCGAACTGATGGATATGGGCTATTTCATGTATTATCCGATGATAGCAGCCGTCGTATTCTTCTTTTTCTTCTGCAGATACAGGGAGTTTGAGCGCATTTCCTTCGTAATGCTCGCCTCATTCTTCATCTATTATGTGATATTCATCTACGTGCCGGTAGCCGGTCCTACCTTCTATTTTGATGCAGTAGGCATACGCGAAATCACCAAGGGAATATTCCCAGCCATGGGCGATTATTTCAATACCCATACCAACTGTCTGCCGTCTCCAGGCTACACCGATGGTATATTCTATCATCTGGTAGAAGATGCCAAGGCAGCAGGCGAACGCCCAACGGCAGCTTTCCCAAGTTCGCACGTCGGAATCAGCACCATCTGCATGTTGATGGCATGGCATACAGGAAATCGCAAGTTGGTATATATCCTCCTGCCTTTCTATGCGTTCCTCTGCATGGCTACCGTTTACATCCAGGCACATTATCTCATCGATGCCCTGGCAGGTTTTGTTTCTGCCGTCGTCATCTACTTCCTGCTGATGTATCTTTCCAAGGGAATGACAGAGAAAGTTGGAATAAGATAAAAAATTCACAATAGTACAAAAAGACTTGACCATCAAGAAAGATGGTAATCATCAAGTATATTATCCAATAACATTATAATATAATAAAGTAGAATTCATCTAGAACAATGAAGAAACTATTTATTGAAACTTACGGCTGCCAGATGAACGTGGCAGACAGCGAAGTAGTAGCCTCTGTGATGCAGATGGCAGGCTACGAGATTTGTGAGAAAGAAGAAGAGGCTGATGCCATCTTCCTGAACACCTGCAGTATCCGCGAGAATGCGGAAAACAAGATTTACCATCGCCTCGACACCCTCCATGCTGAGCAGAAGAAGGGAAGAAAGGTGATTCTCGGCGTTTTGGGCTGTATGGCAGAGCGCGTGAAGGATGATCTCATCCAGAACCACTATGCCAACCTGGTTTGCGGACCAGACAGCTATCTCAACCTGCCGGATATGATTGCGCAGTGCGAGATGGGTACCAACGCCATCAACATAGAACTCTCTAAGACTGAGACTTACCGCGACATCGTACCTCAGCGCATCGGTGGCAACAGAGTGAGCGGTTTCGTAAGCATCATGCGTGGTTGCAACAACTTCTGCCACTACTGCATCGTGCCTTATACCCGTGGACGTGAGCGCAGCCGTGATGCAGAAAGCATACTTCGTGAGGTTCGCGATTTGCAGCAGCGTGGCTTCAAGGAAGTTACCCTGCTTGGACAGAATGTAAACAGTTATGGTCTCTCGCCATCGGGCAAGCGCGAGGAAGGCAGTCTTTCCTTCGCCGAACTCCTGCACATGGTAGCCCAGGCTGTACCGGATATGCGTGTACGCTTCACCACCTCTAACCCAGAGGATATGACCGAGGACATCCTCCACGCCAT
>USJD01000014.1 GCA_900554835.1 uncultured Prevotella sp.
GCTTACCTGAAGCAACTCGCGCTTAGAGAGGTTAGAGAATGTACCATCGTTCAACAGACGATCGATGTTTGTCATTTTCTTAACTGC
Organism: uncultured Prevotella sp.; assembly: GCA_900554835.1. Lineage (GTDB taxonomy): Bacteria > Bacteroidota > Bacteroidia > Bacteroidales > Bacteroidaceae > Prevotella. The sequence goes on from USJD01000014.1 coordinate 88, forward strand.
CTTACGGATTGTAGGGAAGTTGGTGAGCATACCACCAGCCCAACGCTCGTTTACGTATGGCATATTGATAGAAGCTGCCTTCTCAGCAACTACGTCCTTAGCTTGTTTTTTAGTAGCGACAAACAGGATCTTTCTACCTGTCTTGGCAATTGTCTTGAGAGCCTCAGCAGCCTCGTCGATCTTAGCGACAGTCTTGTTGAGGTCGATAATATGAATACCGTTACGCTCCATGAAGATGTAAGGAGCCATTGCTGGATTCCACTTGCGACGGAGGTGTCCGAAGTGGCAACCTGCCTGAAGTAACTGGTCAAAATTTGTTCTTGACATTGTCTTTTCTTGTTTAATTGTTGTTTACTTTCTTTTTGAATTCTAATCTAGAATCAGTCGATGAGTAGTCCCCGATTAATGGAATCTCACCGATTTAGATACTAAACTTTTTAGCTCAGCTATAATAATCTGAATATATAATAAAATATATGTATAAGATTAACGCTTGCTGAACTGGAAGCGACGACGAGCCTTTGGCTGACCTGGCTTCTTACGCTCTACAGCACGTGAATCACGTGTCATGAAGCCTGCATCCTTCAAAGCCTTCTTATCCTCTGCGTCGATCTTAACGAGTGCGCGAGCGATAGCGAGGCGGAGTGCCTGGCTCTGACCGGTGAAACCACCACCGTCGAGGTTTGCCTTAATATCATACTTACCCTCAGCCTCGAGCAACTGCAATGGCTGCTTTACTACATAGCGAAGGATTGCTGATGGGAAATATGTCTCAATATCTTTCTTGTTGATTGTGATCTTACCGGTACCCTCTGTGAGGTAAACACGAGCTACAGCGCTCTTGCGGCGACCAATTGCATTAATTACTTCCATTCTACCTTAATTATTTATACTGGTTAATATCAATTGCCTTTGGCTGCTGAGCCTCATGCTTGTGCTCTGTGCCATCGTAAATGAAGAGGTTGTCCATCAAAGAACGGCCGAGAGGACCCTTTGGCAACATACCCTTGATAGCGTGACGAAGGATCTTATCCATACCGTCTGGACGCTTGCGCAACTCAGCTGGAGTGTTGAAGCGCTGACCACCAGGATAACCAGTGTAACGTGTGTAAATCTTATCAGTCTCTTTCTTACCAGAGAATACAGCCTTTGCTGCATTGATAATGATTACGTTGTCACCACAATCTACGTGTGGAGTGAAAGTTGGCTTGTACTTACCGCGGAGCAACTTTGCTACCTTTGAGCAAAGACGACCAACTACCTGGTCTGTTGCGTCGATTACAACCCACTCTTTCTTAGCTGTCTCCTTGTTTACGGAGATAGTCTTGAAACTTAATGTGTCCATTTTAAAATTTAAATTACTACTAAAAAACGTTTTTAATCTTTTTACTCACTATTTCGGACAGGTGATTCTCTAACCGCAAATCCCGGCCACAGGACATTGCTATTAACACACCAATCCAGGGGACTCTAAGTGTATCCCCGAAATAATCGGACTGCAAAATTACACATTTTTATTTAATTATGTGTAGGTTACGAGTTTTTAACCAAAACTTTTATAAATATTTAACTTAATTCGAACTATAAGACCGTTCGCGAATTCAACAAGCAAGCGCTACCCACGAAACGAGGTGGCTCGCTTCATCATCGAGGATTTTGAGAAGGCTGCCGGCATGAGTACTCTTACTCAGAATCCAGACTGGCCAGTTGATGCTGATGGCCCGGCAGATTATAAATACGATTGTGAATAGTATTTGGTTAAAACAAAGAAAGGGTGCATCGCAATTGCAATGCACCCTCTTTTTTTGTTTATAATCGAATCTTATCGATGAGATACACGAACCTTCACGGTATCATGACCTACCTTCACGATGTATGTGCCGGCTGGCAATAATGACAATGAAATGTTCTGAACATAATCGTCGGTTACAACACTATTTACTACCAACTTACCATCAGCAGCATAAACAGCTACCTTGTCGCCTGCATGAGCACCCACGATACGCAATGTGCTGCCAGCAATAGTAATCTTCAACTTATCGGCTGTTACACCATCGATGCCAGTAACAACAAGAGTCACCTTGTTAGAATACTGCTCACCCGTAACAGAATAAGCGGCTGCTACCTGATACTCAAGATAATTGCCAACAACAGAAGAATTATCTGTGTATGAATTACCAGAGATGAAGTCGTTGTTCAACTTATCACCATTCAGGTAAACATTGTAACCCAGGAAGGCATTCTTCTGAGAAGTTGCGCCCTGAGCCACATGAGCCACCTTCAATGGTGCAGCTGATACATTTGCCTTTGGCTTGAATGTGAGAACCTCAGCACCCAGCTTTCTTGCCTTCATGGAAGTAGCAGGAGAGTATGGACTCAAACCGATGGAAATGTTCCAGTTGGCATCGATATCAGCACCTGAATCCTCCATCGTACTCCATGAGATACCATCAGAAGAATAAAGGTCACCACGACCACTGCGAGCAGGGCCCTTATCGTAACCCAGAGGCACTGTAATCTGGTTGTGCTCTACATATACTGCCACACGGAGACTCTTGGTAGGGTCGATTGGGAGTGGCTCGTCAAGATGAATGGTATTGAAGGCATACTCCTTCAGGCTTGGAACAAACTGCTGGCGAACCAACGTGTTGTTCTGATATACCAATACATAGAGAGCATCAGGAATCTGATTGATGTAAACCTCTACATCGCTCAATGCCAGATGACCGTATTCCTTCAAATCCTCAGCAAACCAGTTGACTCCTGCGAAGAAGGCACCACCGTTAGGCTGACCGGCTGCATCGTAGCAGTTGCCATCGTGCCAACGCAAGTAGATAGGCTCACCCAGAGCAGGAGTCTGCCAGGTCAGGTTTCTGGTACCACCATTGTTCTCTACACGCAGAGAAGTTGGAGCCAGACTACCATTGTCATAATAGAGATCGAGACTTACTACATCACTCAACTCACTCTCTGCAGAGTTCTTGGTAACCAGTTTCACCTGATAATCATAATGACCAATCACAAGGTTGTGATCTACATAAGAGATGCCCTGTACAGGAGAAGCGGTAATCTTCTCGCCGTTTCGATAGATGTCGAATCCGTAGCAGTCGGTCTGAGGTGCCTCCTTGTAGAAGCTTACACCGTCGATATACTGGTCTGGATTACCCGCAGCCTTAGCCAAGCCGATGTACTCTGTACCCTCAGGCAACTCGCACATCACATCCTGCCATTGCTCTGTGGTTGTCACAGTCTGCAGACGGATGAAGTTGTCACGGTGAGTACCACCTACAGAATAGTAGATATCGAATGTTCCATCACCCTTATGGTCATCAGCATTTCTGGCTGCAAGACGGACATACTTCATGCCCTCTGCCTTCACAACACCGAATGCCTCAGCCTTCTGAGCTGCAACAATCGACTTGCTGCCATCGAATGAGTAGTCGGAGCTTACCATCCAGTTAGACTTGTAGCTCTCGCCCTCAGCACCGAATACCTCTGTATCATTGACAGAAGACTCGAATGAGTTGACAGAAGCAGCAGTCTTGTACATATCAGGATCCTTGAACGAAAGGAGCACGTTGTAACCATAGGTTGACTGCACTGCCTGTACATTCTCAGGAACCTTAGCCTCACCAGAAGCCACGATAGTAGCTGTGGCAACAGCCGACTTAGCCGAAGTAGTACCATCAATATAAACGGTCTCTACGCTATAGTCGTAATTGCCCTCCTGGCTCATAGTCTCCTGATAGAAACGACGAGTGAGCGGTTCGCCATTCAACTTTTCGCCATTGCGATATACATTGTAACCAGCCACCGTCTTCAAGCCGCCCATATCCAGAACAACAAACTTGGTAGCAGCACCCTGACGCTGCAGAGCGAGCAACATGTAAGTGATGCCCTCAGGAGATACGAACGAAGACATACCACCTGCCTTGTAAGAAGAGATGTTGTCAATCTCAAGATACTTGCCCATATCGAGCGAGCCTACACGCTCACCGCTTGCCATATCATAGATGCCGATGGTATAGGCATTCGCCTCATTACCCTGCTCGAAAGCATAGAGCTTGCCATCGTAGTAAGCTGTGCCGGAAGCACCCTTCAGGACAGGACCTGTAGCCAACTTGCTACCATCCTTAGCCATGTAGATGCTGGTCTCCCAGTCACCGACCTCGAAGCCGCCCTTGCCGCCATCCAGTGTTGGGATGTAAGCCAAGTGGCGTGAGTACTCAGAGATATCGATGCTCTTCATCAACTTCATGGTAACAGGATTGATGACGTGCATCTTGGTGCTGTAGTCGCCTGCATAGAGATACTGACCATCGTAAGCCAGGTTACGGATACCGTCGATATCGCTTACCACGCAGCTCTTCACCTTCTTGCCATCCATAGAGAATACATCGATTCTACCATCCTCGTTATAGATAGAGGTATAGATGTACTTGCCGTCGGTAGCCACAGCCATAGAAGACTTCGCACCGTTGAATTCTCTTACGAACTCAGGCATAGCTGCATCGGTTGTTACAGGACGCTTAGCTAAATCTGCAGGGATTGACATCTCTGAAACGGTAGGAGCATCCCAACGGAGTGAGATGTTGCGGTTGCGGGTTACAGTGGCATCCAAATGATGAGGAGCCGTCTGGTTCTCGATGGCATAAGCCTCTACAGAAGTCTTGCCGCCAAGCTCAGATTCACCGCCATCAGCATATACAGAAGTTACCTGATAGCTGTAGGTACCTGCATTAGAGAGAACGTCATCGAATGACTGACCAGCCACAGGAATGCTGTTCACCTTCACGCCATCACGATAGATGTTATAACCCACAGGGGTTTCCTCAGTATCGTTGCTGTTAGGAGCCACGTTTACGCGGATGTTCAAGTTACCGCTAATAGCCGACTCAGCTGCAGTAAACCAGTTCTTGCCATCCACAGAGAGCAGGTTACCCTTGCCATTCACTGCCTTGCTGTCGTCGAGACTCAGAGGATGTACATCCGCATCGTTCATGATCTGGAATGCGAAGATATAAGAATGTCCTGGCTTCAGGATAATATCCTTATCCAATGGAATATCGGTGAATGAACCGTCATACTTGATTTCGCCTCTATATTTCTTGCTGTAGATAATCTTACCATCCTCATAGATACGAGGTGCAAGATAGGTAACTGTGTTAACCAACTGGATGGAAACAGAAGAAACCTTCTTGTTGCGGTAAGGAATATAATCTTCAGCATCCCACTTGGCACCTGCGAAGAAATAACCGCCTGAAGCCAGACCCAGCTCATCCTCGTGCTTGCCGGTAGCCCAGCTCATGGTATCACGATGGGCAGCCTCTAACAATGGAGAATCCCAGTTCAGGTGAACATTCTTGTTGTTCTTGATGCTTGAAGTGAGGTTGAGAGGAGCATAATACTGAGCACCCTCGCTGACGAAGGCTACTACAGAATCGCTCTTTGCCGACTCCTTGCCATTATAGACCGCTGTCACCTGATAAGAATACTTGCCGTAAACCAGCTTGGTATCCGTGAACTGCATCTCCTTCACTGGAGCAGCATTCACCTTCACGTGGTTGCGATATACATTATATCCATCTGCCACAGCTGCACCATTGCCCTTAGCCCATGTGAGGACGGCAGAGGCAGCCTTAGGCTCAGCCTTCAGGCTCAACGGACGTGGAGCAGAAGACTCAGATGTGGCATTCAGGTTGAAACTGATGGTCTGTGCTTCCAACTCTGGGTTGGTGAACAAAGTAGCTGTTGTAGCATAGCTGTCGCCCTTCTTTGCTTCCAGAGCATCGAGACCTACGTTGATTACCTGCTCTGCACCCGGCTCCAGCGTACCATGCTTAGGAGAGAGGTTGAGCCACTTGTTGGTCTCTGCCAGGGTATAGTTGAATACCAGGTTAGGACTCTGGTTGAGTATTCCCATCAGAACCAACTTGCCTGGAACTACATCCATAGAAGAGAACAGACCGCAGACATAGTTCTGGCCGGTGGCCTGACCACCCAATACATAACCAGGAACATCGGTCAATACGTGCTTCACATTTGTCAATACACCCCTGGCGATGTCATACTGACGGAGCTGCAGCTTATCAAACTTATTTGAAGACTCGGCAGTCATATCAGACAACCAGAGGTATGGACCTCCAGGAGTTACGTTATCGTAGGCAGAACCATAGACAGCGATGTTGCCATCAGTAGTCAAGGCAGCCATCTTACGGATGAACTTACCCTTGCGGTCAACCAATCCGATGGTTGTAAAGGTACCAATCCAGAAGCCGTCGTAGGCTGGATCGTAGGTACAGTGGGTAATCTTCAGGTCGGAAACACCACCCACGGTGATGATATCCACGATGCGACGGTTGTCGAAATCGATTTTGAAGATACGGTTAGACCAGTCGCTGCCGTAGAAGTAGCGGCCGTCGAAGGCAAGGTCGTAGAGCTTGTAATACATCTCTGGGATAGAGAACTGCTCGATGAACTTACCGTTCTTGTCGTACTTCCAGAACTTACCCAACTCTACGGAAGAGGTGGTATAGTAGTACTCACCATCGAAGGCGATAGACCTCTGCAAGTCGCCGGAGGTGTTCCATGATGGCATGGTTTCCCAACGGTGAGAGATGTCGCCGGTGCCCTTGTTGGTATTCTCCTTGAGATACCAGATCAAAGGACCGTTACCCTCGTTCTTGATGGTGAAGTTCTTGGTGATGTTAGCCTCAGCCTCCAGGTCTGCACTCACGGTGTTGGCAGAAAGCGCTACCTTTGGAGCCTCCAAATTGGCTGTGAAGTTGTTGGTACCATCGGCCTTGACGGTCCATGTACCCTTATACTCGTTGTAGCCCTCACGGATGATACTTACGGTATAAGTACCCTCCTCTATCTGGTCGAGCTTGAGCACACCATTCTTATCGGTAGTCTCGCTGATTACAGCACCGTTATCGCCAGTCAGGGTAACAGGACATCTGGAGATGGTGCCAGATGGAGTCTTGACACTCAGCTGTCCCTTCGCCCAAACCGGGTTCCATACCTTCACATCGTCTACGTACCAATAGTTAATCCACTTGGCATCGTCGCCATGCGCACGGAAACGGATCTTGAACAGGTTATTGCTCAGATATTCACCGATAGGATAGGTATAAGTTGTCCAGTCGAAGCCACCAGAGTAGTTGTCGAATACATCGAGACCTTCCCAGGTCTTTCCGCCATCGCAGCTCAACTCTACCTCCATGTAGTCAACATTGGTCTGCTCACTGTTGCGGAGACGCAGGTTGAAACGCAGGTAGGTATTGTCCTTGTTTGGAGTATTCAGCTCGCGGCTCTCCAGTGCCTGGTTGTAATTGGTCAAAGCCGACCAGCTGTAGGTAGCGGATGGGTCAACCAATCCATACTCGTAGTAGTCGATAGACCACTTGCTCTCCTTGTTGTTGTCGAGGTTCACGGTAGTCCACTTGTCGGCATGGAGCGTCCAGTCGTCGAAGTCGTCCTCAAAAGGCAACAGGCGGATATCCGGAACGCTCACCTTCAGAGGTTCACTCTGGGCAGACTCCTGACCATTCTGATGAACGGCAGTCACCGTATAGGTAAAGTCAGCATAGTCTGGCACATTATCCGTGAAGCGTGCAGAATCCATAGGAGTCTCGTTCACCTTATTGCCGTCACGATAAACATTGAAGCCCACCACAGGGTTGGCAGCAGCCAGCTGTTTCTTGCTCCGGGTAGGGCGAATCTTGTTGGTTCCCACGAAGATGTCGTCGAGCATCATCATGAATCCACTCTCAGAAACGCAGTTGATGGTTACATACTTCGCCTCCTTAGGAATGTTATACTTCACGAGTGTCCAAGCCGCAGGCAGTTCCACGTATGGACCTTCGTTCACATACTTGAAGTCGGAAGGACGCTTGCCGGTGGTAGAATAACCTACGCGAACACGCTCAGCGGCAAAGTTGTCGCCCTCGATCTTGTAAGTGCGAGCCATGAAACTAAACTGGAAGTCCCGGTCGAAGTTCAACTCTGGCGAAATGATGTAGTCGTTGTTCTTATCGTCGATAGAACTGAAATCCACCAGCATCTTCTTGCCAGAATAAGGCTGAAAATTTGGATTCTCGTTCACCGCAGGAGAGGTTTCCCAAGGGTTCACGACCACGAAAGCCATCTTCTGACCCTGAGTTGGGAAGGTACAAGCCTGCCAGGTATAGGTATTGTTATTATCGGCGTCGATATACGACCAGCCCACGTTACCAGCTGAATTGATGGCAAAGTCCTGATGATTCTCGAAATCATCGAAGTAGCCATCGGTCTTTTCTGGTGAAATCCAGCTCAACTTCACCGTCTTGTCGTTCACACCCATCAGTTGGAGTCCGTAAGGCACACCTTCGGCATTGCCTTCCACCTTCATTTTGGTATAGCGAACGACAGGTGCCTTGCGAGACTGAGCCACGAAATTCTCCGATGGCTTCACCTTTTCGCCTTCACCCTTCTTTCCATCAGTCAGCGCATCCACCGAAGCCCATACAGCTCCGCAGGTCATTGCCGCCAACAAGATGGCAGAATATTTATAATGTTTCATAAATGTTCTATTTGATGCTATGAGTTATTATTAAAAAACTTGCACGATTATCTGATGATAATCTTGGTGCGATACGTCTTTCCCTCGCCCGATACGGCGATGACGGCAAAGCCTGTACCCGCAGGTGCCTGGAAGCTCATGCTACCAGAGTTAGCCACGCCAGAGAAGAGCTGTATGCCGGCTGCCGAAACACAGTTTACGGTGTAGCCTGGCTTGATGCCGTTCACCTGTACGTTGCCGCCGTTCACACTGAAGCTGATGCCAGAATCGCCTATCACGTCGGTGATGGCTGTGGAAGTGCTTGCCTGGTAGTAGGCAGGGACAGACTCGTCGTAGTAGAGGCCGTTCCAGCCGGATGATACCCATACACGGTACTTGCCCTCATCGTACTCGCCGTCTTCCTTGTTCTTGATAGGCACCGCTGTGGCATTTCCTACAGAACCGGCAGCCAACTTCTCGTATTCCTTGCCATCGTTGTAGATGAGGGTGAGGTACTTGATGCGTCCGTTTCTGCCACCATGCTTGAAGTTGAAGCGCAGTTGTCTGTACTTCTTGCCCTCCAGGTAGTCCTTGTACTGTTCTTCCTGACCCTCGGAGTCATACTCCTTCAGGCTGATTTTGGCACCTACGGCGGTCCATGTCTTGCCGTCCTGGGTTCCCTCCACGGAAAGTTCTGACGTACCGAGAGGACCGGATGTGGTGACGATGAAGTTGCAGCCCGTGATACCCTCTGGACAATCCTGTGTGGTGACGGAGCCGCTGCCACGGAACTCTACGGATCCTGTGCCCAATACCACGTTACCCTTCACGTTCTGGTATGAATCGATTGGCGTGAACTCAGACACGGAGTTGGTCTTCGTGGTCTCTCTTGCCAGACACAGATAGTAGTCTGTTGCACCAGCCACTGGCGACCATGATGCGGTGAGCATGTTGTCAGCAGTGCGCTCAAGCTTCACGTTCTGTGGCGTGTCGAGCTTCTGTGTCACCATCACGTCCCAGAGCCAGAGGTCGTTCTGCAACCTATCTGAGCATACACGGAAGGCTACGTAGATGTCCTTGCCGACAAACTGGCTCAGATCTACCTCCTCCATGTGCTGTGCGCCGAAGTAATCGGCAAAAGAAAAACGCTTTACTACGTGGAAGTCGTTGATATCGTTAGTCTTGGTAGATACCAATACGTCCAGGTTCTCTACGCCGATAGCACCACCTTCTTGGGTTATTACGCCACGTGTGAAGAACAGGGTTCCCTTCTCCGGCACATGGATGCGGCGGCGACCGATGAGGTAGTCATCTGCGTCGTTCCAATAGTTGAGTGAGTAGTGGACAGCTCCCTGGTTTTCGTCCTGGAACCATGTGGTACCGTCGCCGTTGTTATCTACGATTTTCCAACCGTCAGGATTTCCGTCGCTCCACTGCTTGAAGTCTTGGTAGAATGGGGTGTTGAGCGTTACGTTAGCGTATGCCCACTCGGTGGTGAATGGAACCGGTGAACCATATACCATGCTGCCATCGCTCATCTTCATGTAGGAGCGTACGCTGTAGGTGGTTCCCGGCTGCAGGCCTTTGGCTGTGAAAGAAGCATTCTTGATATCTTCCACCTTTCCTGCTGCGCTCACGCCATCGCTGAGGGTTGGGTCGGCAGAAGCGCCTTCCTTCCAGCAGAAGCCTACCTCGTCCACATCTACCTTGTTGCTCTCGACATTTGCCTTGAAGGTTGCCTGTGTATCGTAAATTTTCTCTGGCACAAGTGTCTTGATGAAGTTCCACTTGCTGGTACCGCCATTAACCTGGAACATCACGTTGCCGTCCTGCTCCATGATATTGGTGATAGGCACGTTAACCGGTTCCTTCTCCCAATTCAGGGAATTAGGTGTGGTGGTATCTGTGAAAGATGTATTGGCAGATTTACCTGGATAGGTATCGCCGCTACGGGTCACCTCGTTGTCGATACCGTCGGCTGGCACGATATACATGCAGCGATGCTTGGCGCTGTTGTTTGGTCCGTTGATATCCCACCAGTCTTTCTTCATCTCATCGGTATAGTCGTAATGAGTGATGAGCAGACCATGACCTGGGATATACTTGTCCCAACCCGTCTGCTGGCGGTTTTCCAGGATGAACCACTCCATACCTGTACCTGGTGTACGGTCTGGCTGGCAGTTGATGAAGCGCGCCTTGTTGTCGGCGATGGTAGTGAGGGTAACATCCTCAGGGTTCTTCACCTCTACGATGTCCTCGCCTTCCTTCATCCAGCCCAGCTGCATACGCTCGAATGCCATCAGGCAAGGAGGAGTGCGGCTGTCGTTGTTGTAACTACCTGAAGCATAAAGGCTGTAGGCACCTGGGTCGATACCCTTACCATTGCTGGTATCATCGGTATCATACATATCCTTGAGACCCAGCACATGGCCGAACTCATGGGTGAAGGTTCCGATACCATCCATAGATGGAACTACAGGAGTACCAGGCATACCTACCAGCTCGGCAGAGCAGGAATAGTCGTGAATCAGCACGCCATCGATGGTGGTGTTGTCGTCCAGATACCAGCTGTGTGGCCAGATATCATCATCATTGGCAGTACTTGCCTCGCTATATCCGGCATAGATTACGTAGCAGTTGTCCATGATGCCATCGCCATCGTTATCAAACTGGCGGAAATCCATATCAGGATTGTTCTTCTTGGCGAGTTCCACAGCCTCCTTCACCATGTCGCGTGGGTTGGTATCAGTACCGTTGGTGTCGCTGCTGTTGCCACCATAGTAGGCTGTTGGCTTGGAAAGGGTGTATGGCCCCACTACCTTGAAGTTAGGGATAAACTGACCCATGGAATTGTCGCGGTAGTAATCCTTCACGCTACCCGTACCACCGTTCTCGCTGTAGCCAGGCTGGTTCAGCCAGTGGTCGAAGTCCTGCTGGGTGTGGCGCAATACGCTATCCTGGAAGTTAACCAGGACCACCAGATACTGCGATTCCTTGACAGCAGCTTCGCCGCTTCGTGTTTCAACAGCATACTTGTGGGGAGCCACGATACGGCGGCTCAGGAACTTGTTAGGCGCCTTCTTCATGATAGGGGTTCCGCTCAAGATGTCGGCAGTGGCATCTTTCGCACTGATCAGTGACTCCAGGAGTTTCTTCTCCTTGTCGGAGCGCACATCCACATTGTGTGCTCTCTGCTTGGTCATCACTTTCTTCTGGGTTTTCTTGTCGTAATCCACGTAACAGAAATAACCCTTCTTGTCTTTGTTCAGGAGAAATCCATCCGTGGTAGTAACGAAGTGGAAATTCTCATCACCTTGTATTCTTACCAACAAGGTGGTGCCGTCAGGCTGCCGCATCATGATTGGATGGGGATATGCCTTGATAGCCCAAGTGGCTTGGGTATATCCCGCACACAATACGGAAGCCAAAAGCAGTCTTTTGAGACCTCTCATAGTTTTCTCGTTTTTTAATGTGTATTATTAATAAATGCTTAATTCTCTTCTCTTTTTCTGTTGTAACAACAGGCCTAAAGCAAGTGGCATTTTGACGAAAAAAGGGCGCAGGCGGAGTTTTTGTACCCCACTTGCACCTTTTTTATATTATATATGCGCCATCATGCTAAGACCCATTACTTCTTGATGACAACCTTCTTAGTCTTACCATTAGACTTGATGATATATACACCATTGCCAGAAATCTGGTCTACCTGAGTACCATCCATCTTGAAGATAGATACCTTGCTGTTGCCAGCTGCCTCGATGTTCCAGATGCCAGTTGCATCGTTATTCATCCATGTGAAGTCGGTAGCACCGTATGAATCAACAAACTGGAAGTAAACATCACCAGCTGCTTTCATCTCCTTGGTAAACTCATAAACGTAAGAGCCATCAGGCAGCTGTACGTAATTGGTTCTTACCTCCTCGGCATTGGCGCCATTCTTGGCATCCTCCAGACTGTTATAGAGGGCAGTCATCAAGTAACCGCTCAGACGGAAGGTGGTTGTACCAGCAGGGAGTGAAGCCTTCATCCATACAGGAGTACTGCGGGAAGCACCTGTAATTGTTACGGTCTTACCCTTGGTGATAACCAATGGATTGGTTACAGTTTCACCTGGCTCAGCCTCATGCTTGGTAAACTTGATCTTGCTACCGGTAACCTTACCTGCGATAACGCAGTGGATATAGAGCTTATCGCCCTTGCTAACGATAACCTTACCCTTATATACGGTGACTGAAACACTACCAAAGTTCTCAGTACCCATCATGGTAGTTCCGTATGGCTCCTCATTCTTGAAGATTTCGATGCGGTCGCTGCCACCATTATAGCCTTGGTCGCAGGCGAAGTCGAGAACACCATCCTCAGTTACGTTATACTGCAACCAGAGGTCAGCAGCACCTGCCTTGGTGAATGTATATTCATCATCCTCCATGACGATAGGGTTGGTGCGAGACTCACCGGCAGCGAACTCCTTCTCTTCCAGATACATGGTTGTACCCTGGGCTGCACCAGATACCTTAATCAGATAAGTGGTTCCGGCAGTAGCCTCGATAAAGAAGTCGGTACCCTTGTTGATGGCTGTGTATTCACCATCCCACTGGCCTGTACCTTTAGGGAAGCTGACGGTAACACCTGGTTCAACCTCCACATTGAGCTTGCCATTCTTGGTAGCTGTATATTTGAAGTATTCTGTGCCCTCTACGGTGATTTCGTTTTCACCCTCCACAGCTTCAGCTGGGTTTGTTGCAAGAGAACCCTTCTCTACATCCAGATATGAAACCTTGAATGCCAATGGATTATCCTCATTGGCTGTAACCTTCAGGATATAAGTAATCTCGTAAGACTGGCCACCAACGTAAGTCTTCAGCAAGCCATCCTTTACAGTAGCAGCACCATACTCGCCATTCTGCTGGTTGTAGAAGATGATAGAAGTAGCTGCATCGAGATTGGCATCAGTCTCAACCGTAACAAACTTCTCTGTGTTGGCAGGAACCGTGAGCTTATAATAATAGGTACCCTTGGCACTAGGCAAAGTCTTCTCTACAGGGAGTTCAGTCAATTCGAAGGCTGTATTCACAGTCTCACCTGGCTGGTAGGCCTGCATTTCTGCCTTGATTACATCCTCGGCAGCAGAATCCTGCAACTTGTTCACTACAATATAATAGGTAGTACCTGTATAAGGAATCTCAACGCGAACATTATAGGTACCAGGCTCAGAAGAAGCCGCTACCTGCTGATAGGTGATATTGTTCAAGTTGGAATATACCTTTACCTGACCGCCAGCAAGCACAGCATCGCTGGAGATGTTCAGATAACCCGTCTTGGTAGGAGTATAAGTAAAGTAGTAGTCGCCCTTCTCGGCAGGTACCTTGTTCTCACCCTCGTTCAAGGCGAATGGCATCTCAAGAGAACCAGCCTTCACCTCTACGAGCTTAGAGTTTGTAACGACACTACCCTGAAGATTCAGTGCGATGGTATAAGTCTTACCCTTCTCTACGCTCACTTTCAGTACATATCCGCCTGTAGCCTGATCATAGTTTGTAGAAGCATAATTACCATTCACATTGGCACCTGAAACATAGCTTGAGAAAGCGAGCTGAAGCTGCGCAGTCTTCTCTGCTGTATAGGTAACATAGGCAGTAGTGTTCTCATACTGAGCACCCAGCGGATTACCCAGGTACAACTCCTCACCTACCTTCAACTCGGCAGGATTGTCCTGAGAGAGGCCCTTGCCATAAGAAGACATCTCAGACAAGTCGAGGTTGAAGCCCGACTCACCCGTCATGTTCATGATGAAGTAGTAGGTCTTACCCTTTTCCAAGGCATACGCTTTAGAAGGATACTTCAAGCCCGCACCACCCAGGGTGAGCGAGTCTGTTCCTTCTACTGATGTAAATACAGTAGGAACATTGCTTGATCCAGACAATGGAGATACCTTGGCAAGATAGTTCTTGTCTGCTGTAAACTTCCAATAAGTGTTCTTAGCCTCACTGCTCTCTACCTTATAGGTATTCTCACCCTTCTTGGCATCGAGAGCTGACTCAATAGATGTCTGTGCCATTGCTGCAGAAGAAAGGCACAATGCTGTCGCAAAAAGTAAAACTTTTCTCATACTTTCGACTTTTTAAATTATGATATTTAAATTTATTATTCGTAACTCATCACGCACCTTTAGCGTTAATTTTCCTCTCATTTGGCGGCAAAGGTAATAATTTATCCCGAAACTCACAAGATTTTCTACATAAAAACTACATAAAACCAACTTTTCCTTACAAAAAAGTTCAATAAACACTAAAAATATGATTTTTCATCCATTTTTCCCTTATAAAACGTCAAGTTATTAGAATAATATAGCTTTTATTTTATATTTTCACAAAAACATTTGGAAGGAATATAAAAAATGCTTAATTTTGCACCGTTTAAAGCGATGTCCCTTCGGAAAGGGTCAGATATAACGAAAAAAATTAGTAGAATACACTTTAAAAATAGTAAGTAATAACAATAAAAAGAAAAAAGAGATCTATGGAAAAAAGACTCATGATGTTTATTGCTTGCGTCTTCCTTAATTTGGGAATGGCGTTGGCACAAACTCACGTTTCTGGTGTAGTAACCTCTTCAGAAGACGGTTCACCGATTATCGGTGCATCTGTCAAGATTGTGGGTACTACTTCTGGTACTGTTACCGACATCGATGGTAACTTCACTCTGGATGTTGAAAGCAACAAAGCAGAGCTTGAGTTCAGTTACATCGGCATGGTGACAAAGAAATTAAAGGCATCAGAGAAGATGCAGGTTGTTTTGGATCCTGACACGCAGGTACTGGAGCAGGTAATCGTTACTGGTTATGGTGCTGCCAAGAAGTTGGGATCTGTAGTTGGTGCTATTTCCAATATCGGAGAAAAGAAGTTGGAAACGGTCGTAACCCCTAACTTTACTGATGCTCTTGCAGGTCAGGTATCTGGTTTGTCTGTCCTGTCATCTGCCGGTGACCCTTCACAGTCAGCACAGATCCGTCTGCGTGGTGTCAACTCTATCGGTTCTTCCAACCAGCCTTTGTTCATTCTCGATGGTTCTCCTATCACCGCAAGCTTCTTCAGCACATTGAACCCATCAGATATTGCCAACATCACCGTATTGAAGGATGCTGCATCAACCTCTATCTATGGTTCTCGTGCTGCCAATGGTGTAATTGTCATCACTACCAAGCAGGCTAAGTACAACGAGTCGGTTCAGCTCACCGTAAAGGCACAATATGGTATCTCTTCTGCTACCAGCAAGGGTGAGGAGATGATGAACTCTCAGCAGTACATCCAGTTCCGCGACATGATTGGTCAGCCAGTGAGCGACAACATCCGCAACTTGGTGAGCAAGTATGGTATCAGCACCAACTGGCGCGATGAGATGATAGACAATTCTGCTCCAACATCCGACATCAATGCCACATTGCAGGGCGGTGGACAGACCATGAACTATTACGTGTCATTCAACCACCATCAGGAAGATGGCTTGATACAGGATTCCGAGATGCGCCGCAGTGCCTTGGCAGCCCGCATCAACTCTCGCTTGAATAAATTCTTCAAGTTAGGTTTCAGCTCCAACTTCGGTGTACAGGACTACAGCCAAAACAGCCAGTGGGCGGACAACAGCCAGATTTACGTAACCAACCCTCTGGTAGCATCCAAGATGGCTTTGCCTTATGATACACCTTATTATTATAGCTTCGACGAAGCTGGCAACATAGTAAAGGGCAATCGTGCAGAAGGACTTCTCTATTCGCAGTTCACAATGCCTTGGTTCTATTCCAAGAACACGACACAGGCTAACAAGAACATAACCGTCAACCTTTCTTTGAACGAACAGTTCACTCCAATCGAGGGATTGACATTCACAGCCTTGCAGTCTATGTTCGGCTACGATCTCACTTCCGACAGAACGAGCCTCCCATACGATAAGTTCACCACTCCAATGGGACAGGTGATTAACGCCAGAACAGGTGGTGTGTCAGCAAGCCTCAAGCGCTACTACGCTTACACCTTGACCCATACAGCAGAGTTTCGTCACAACTTCGGTCCTCACTATGTGAACGTCCTCTTAGGCGAGGAGACCCGCATACAGAAGGGCAGAAGCTTCGGCATTCTCACAACCGGTCAGACAGACCCACGCCGCATGACGCTGAACACAGCAACTACCATCTCTCCTGCCGACCAGATAGATAGCCGTACAAAGGAGGTTGCCAATTCTCTCTTCGGCACAGCAGAATACAATTTCAAGGAGAAGTACTTCGTATATACATCTCTCCGTTTCGATGGCAGCTCTAAGTTTGCGCCTAAGCATCGCTGGGGTACATTCGGCTCTGTAGGCTTGAAATGGAACGCCAAGAAAGAGAACTTCCTGCGCACAGTGAAATGGTTGGACGACCTCACCATCAGTGCCAACTATGGTACTACAGGTAACGACTCTGGCGCCGGCTCTTACGACTTCTACGGACTCTTCGGTTCGGGCAGCAACTACAATGGCGAGGGTTCTATCGATATCACCCAGGCAAGCAACGACAAGCTGACTTGGGAGAAGGTGGGTAAGCTGAACATCGGCTTGAACTTCGGACTCTTCAACCGTGTCACAGTAGATGCCAACTTCTATCGCAACAAGACCACCGACATGCTGATGGAGATTCCTTACTCTATGACTACAGGTTTCACATCCGGTATGGGTAACATCGGTTCAATGGTCAACAAGGGATTCGAGGCAACCGTCAACGTGGACTTGATCAAGACCAAGGACATGAGCTGGACAGTATCAGCCAACATCGGCTACAACAAGAACGAAATCACAGAACTGTTCGCTGGTCGCAATGAATACGAGCTTACCAGCACAGGTCTGAAACTGGAGGTAGGTCATGCCTTAGGTGAGTTCTACAAGGTACGCTATGCAGGCGTAGATTCTCGTACAGGAGAGCCTATGTGGTACGACAAGAACGGCAACATCACCAAGGTGTATGACGAGACCAACAACTCCGTATTCCTGGGCAAGAACCGTTACGCCCCATGGCTTGGTGGTTTTGGTACCAACTTCACATGGAAGGGCTTCAGCGTCATCGCTGACTTTGCTTGGCAATCGGGCAAGTACATGATGGTAAACGACGACTACTTCACCAAGAACGCCAATCAGGGTACCACCTACAACCAGTGTGTAGATATGCTGAACGTATGGACCACACCTGGACAGGTGACAGACATTCCAGCCTACGGCTACGAAATCTACCTGGACAGCCATACCATAAGCAACGCATCGTTCCTGCGCATGAAGACGCTGACCCTTCAGTATCAGTTGCCTAAGAAATGGATGCAGGCTGTACACTACATCAAGGACATCAGAGTATTTGGTATAGCTCGCAACCTCTTTACCATCACTCCATTCGACGGATATGACCCTGAGCCAGACAAGAATGTCGTTCAGTTCAACTATCCAAACACCCGCCAGTTCGTGATTGGTGCAGAGTTAACATTCTAAATAAAAGTATTATCAGAAAAGAATTATGAAGAAGATATATTTTTCATTGATGCTTCTGTGTGCGATGGCGTTCACATCTTGTAGTATGGACCAGGCTCCATACGGTTCTCTGGACGACCAGACTGCCATCGAAAAGGAGAAGGATCTTCGCCAGTTCCGCAATTCTCTCTATGCCAGCATGAGAGGAGTAACATCGGGCACCTGGCTTTACTTGTCCGACATCCAGATGGACGAGTTCCATGGCTTGATCAGCAATGGTAACCGCATTGGTACATTCTCCAATGGTACCATCACCATATCAGATGGTGACATTTCCAACAAGTGGAGTGGCTGTTACTCTACCATAGCCACCGCCAATGCCATTATGGACCACGCCGCCAGCATGACGGCAAGCGACGCTTTCAGCGCAAACGACAAGGTGGCTTTCGCCCATTATGCAGCAGAAGCCCACTTCGTGCGCGCCTACCTATACTTCTGGTTGGCAGACCATTTCTGCCAGTCATATACTCAGTGCAACCCAAGCAAGGCTGCAAGCGGACTTCCTTTGTCAACCAAATACAACCCTACGGGTAACCTCGCCGACTATCCAAGCCGCTCTACCCTGGATGAGACCTTCGCCCTCATAGAGGAAGATATGCAGAAGGCTTATGAAGGACTGGCGGCCTATGAGAAGTCGGGGGTGACAGTAGAAAAAGAGGAAAGTCAGCCTTTGGCTTACATCCATTCCCTGACCGTAAGAGCACTTCAAGCTCGCGTTGCCCTGGTGAAGGGCGACTGGGAAAACGCAGCCAAGTATGCCGAGGCTGTCATCAACAGTGGCAAGTACAAACTCACCACCATCAAGGACTATGCCAAGCTATGGACCAACGACGAAGGTACGGAAATCATCTTCCGTCCCAACATGACTCCTACAGAACTTGGCGGCTGCAACGCCACTCCTTTCGTAAGCGAGTCGGAGACCAAGGCAGATTACATTCCTACCTATGGCACACTTGACCTCTTGTGGATGAACGAGGGTGACATTCGTGCCGAAGTATTCTTGAAACTCTACGAGAACCTTCAGGTGGAAGGTAGCAACTATGAGGCATACGTGTTCAACAAGTTCCCTGGTAACTCAGAACTTCGCACCAGCAGCAACAACAACCTCATGAATATGAGCAAGCCATTCCGTCTCTCTGAGATGTACCTCATCGCCGCAGAGGCAGAAGCAAGGCTGAACCACATGGAGGATGCCAATAAATATCTCAACACATTCCTCAACAATCGTATCGTGGACTATGAGCCTCAGACCTATTCTGAGCCAACCACATTCCTCAAGGTTGTAGAAGAGGAGCGTGAGCGTGAGTTCATCGGCGAAGGCATGCGTATGAGCGACATCCGCCGCTATGGAAAGGGCTTCAAGCGTGTGTCACTCCACGAGGAGAACGAGACGCTGGACAAAATCATCGTGAAGCAGGGTAAGGCGATACAATATAAAGCCAACGACTATCGCCTCACTTGGCCTATTCCAAAGGCCGAGCTGGATGCCAACCCAATTCTGAAGGGACAGCAGAACCCAGGTTATTAATCAAACGAAGTAATAAACAAGAATTCATTCGGATATGAAATACATCAAATTATTCATGTTGCTGGCCGTAGTCGCTTTCTTCGGTGCCTGCTCCAGCGACGATGACTCATGGAACACGGCTTCCGACGTGACCGTAAGCATGGAGAATGCCACCATGAACATCAAGGAGAGCCAGGGACTGACCAATGTGCCTATCAAGGTGACTGGCAAGACCAATGGCAATGTGTATGTCACTGTAGAGGTGAAAGAGGTGGGCAGCAACCCTGCCAAGGAAGACGTACATTATTATATTACAGACAAGACCATCAACATCTCCGACAGCACGGCACACATTGAAGTAGAGCCTGTAGATGACGAGGATATCAACGAAGATCGTACTTTCGAGATTACCATCGTCTCTGCCAAAGGTGCAAAGATAGGCAACGCTACCACGATGGTCTCCCTGAAGGACAACGATGCCAACATCTACGAGAAGTTGCAGGGCAAATGGGTACTCACAGGCGTAAGCTATACCGGCGAGACCATGACTTCCGTAGTGAAAATCATTGGTGCAAGCAATGAAGACGAGGGCGACTACAACAACACCCTGTACATGACAGGCATGGCCATGAGTTCTTCAACCGCAAGACTGTCTTACCACTACGATGCGGCAACCAAGCAGGGCTATGTGGCATTCGACAACCTGATGAAGTACAACTTCATCGAGGACTTCGACGCTGGCAACGGAATCGGAAAGGTCAACATCCTGTTGAGTAACCTCGAAAACGGCAAGCTCACCACTACACCTATCAAGGGTACATGGTCTGACGACTGCAAGGAGATTACCTTCGAGGAAGGCAAGTATCTGTTTGCCTATGCTTTGATCAGCGGCCAGTATGCCGAATTCTTCCGCGTGACGAACATCAAGTTGACCAGAGCGAAGTAAAGTTAGAGATAAAACAACAATTAACAATTACGTTTTATGAAGAAGAAACTGCTATTCATCTTGTCCATGTTAATGGTTGGTACTGCTATCCATGCAGTACCTGCCAAGCGTGGCATATGGAAGACATTTACGCTGAAGACTGGACAGACTGTCCAGGTTCAGCTATGTGGCGATGAGTTCCTCCACTTCTGGGAGGACAAAGATGGCAACCGCTATTCTTACGACACATCCGACGGACTGAAGCCTGCCAACATGGCTCAGCTACGGACTCGCGCCCAAGTGATGCGCCAGCAGGCTTGCCCTGACAACATCATTAAGAAGAACCTCCTTGCTGGTGCCAATGGAAGCACAAGCCTCACAAGAGGCGTTTCTTACACCGGCAAAAAGAAGTGTCTCATCCTGCTGGCTCAGTTCTCCGACAAGAAGTTCACCATGAACGACCCTAAGGCATTCTACAACCGTGTTGCCAACGAGCAAGGGTTCAGCGAGGGTAATTTCAAGGGTAGCGTGGCCGACTACTTCAAGGCACAGAGCAACGGCAAGTTTGAGATGAACTTCGACGTAATGGGTCCTTATACCCTCGGCGAACAAGCCTATTATGGCAAGAACGAAGGAGAGCAGCAGGACGTGAACGTACAGGCGATGATCTCCGGATGTCTGGGCAAGGCTGCCTCAGAAGGCATCGACTTCTCTCCATACGACTGGGATGGAGACGGAGAGATGGAGATGGTTTTCGTGGTCTATGCCGGACGTGGCGAGGCTACTGGCGGAGGTGACAACACCATCTGGCCACACAAGGGAAGAATGACAAGCCCTGTGAAGTGCGGCAACAAGACGCTGATAAACTATGCATGTTCCAACGAGCTATCTACATCCAACGAGGTGGACGGTATCGGTACTATCTGCCATGAGTTCTCTCATTGCTTCGGCTATCCTGATGCATACGATGTAAACTACACTGGCCTGTATGGTATGGGAACCTGGGATTTGATGTGCCAGGGCAACTACAATGGCAACGGCTTTACTCCTGCCGGATATACAGCTTACGAGAAGTATGCCGCAGGCTGGATTACTCCTATCGAGCTGAAGGAGAATACTTCAGTATCAGGCATGAAACCCCTTGCAGAGGGCGGCGATGCTTACATCTTCAAGAATCCTAACAATTCTGACGAGTATTACTTGATAGAGAACAGACAGCAGAAAGGTTGGGACGCAGGGCTTGCAGGATCGGGCATCATCATCAACCACATCGACTACAACCTGAAGGCATGGAATTACAATATTCCAAACTCCATGATGTCTGGTATCAACGACCATGAACGTATCACCCTCATCCCTGCTGACAACATAAAGAGCGACAAGAATGAAGAGAACGACCCATGGCCTTACGGCAACAAGAATCGTCTGGCAAACAACACCACCCCTGCCTGCAAGACTTACAATCTGAACACCGACGGTACCAAGTTGATGAACATCATCCTATCAGATATGGCTATCGCTGTTGACGGCACAGCCTCATTCACTTTCCAGAACCTGAACAAGACTGCATCAGAGCAGAATTATATCTTCCAGGAAACATTCGACAAGTGCCTCGGTACAGGTGGTAACGACGACAAGGGCTTCTATACAAGCGGCAACGCCAGCATCTTTGCCAACGGTGCATTCTCACCAGACAAGAACGGCTGGACATCTAATGTACAGACCTATAAGGGAGGCTTCCAGTGTGCCCGTGTAGGCAAGCGAAGTGCCACCAACATCACCTTCACCTCTCCTGAGATCAAGATCAATGGCGATGTAACTCTTACATTCAAGGCTGCCCCTTACGATCTGTCAAGCAAGACAATGACCGTAACTGTCAGCAACGGAACTGTAGAGACGGCAACTTTCAAGCTGGAGCCAGGCAAATGGAACGAGTGTTCTACAAAGATTACAGCCAACGGAAGAGTAAAGATTACCTTTGCATCAGACGCATTCTTTATCGATGAGGTCTACGTGGCTGAAGGCTCAACATCGGGCATCAGCAACATCGTGCTTTCCGACAAGCAAGTAAAGGCTTACTACAATGTCCTTGGCGAAAAGAGCAATGTTCCTTTCGAAGGTCTCAACATCGTGACCTTTACAGATGGAACCGCAAAGAAGGTTTACGTTAAGAAGTAAGTTTAGTGGGTGCGGTGTATCACCGCACCACATCAAGAATAACAATTTAAGACAAAAAGAAATATGAGAAATATTTACTTGATGACAGCAGCTCTTGCCATGATGGCAATGACTGCCAATGCCCAGAGCATGAAGCACATCAACATGAATGCTTCCTCCCAGAATTGGGCAGAGACATCTGCTCCACAAAAGGTTGAGAATTCAACCAAGAAAGTAGCAACAAGAGCAGGTTCTGACATCGCCGACAACCAGCGATACATCAACTATAGCTACGACGAGAGCTATGTATGGCCAGCTACATTCCCAGCAGATACACAAGGAGCCATCTCTTTGGGTACACTTTTCTATAGCGATGCATTCAAGAAATTCGAGGGCTGCAAGATTGTAGGTGCCCGCTTCTATGTCAACATTCCTATCGGCGCAAGCAAGGTGGGTGTCTGCCACGTGAAGATAGAGAACAATACTCCTTATGTAGGCGACATCCTGGCATCAAAGGAAGTGCCTTCAACTGTAGCACACTGGAACTACGTTTGGTTTGATGAGCCATATAAGATTGATACAAAGAACTTCGACGGCTTGTTGCCATACTACGATTTCACACCAAGCAATATGAGTGCAGATGCAGGCTATCCTATTGCCTCATCAGGTACCTATGCAGGAACTTGCGGCGCATTGGCTTATGGTGACGTAGATGGCAAGCACGACCAAAGTAGCTGGGCATGGCAGCCTATCTACCTCGGAACTGACGGTTCAAACCTCATGATCCAGCTCATCATCGAGAAGGAAGACGGCAACTTCATCATCCACGACTTGGTAATGGACAAGATAGCCATGTCACCATTTGTGAAAAACGACACAAAGACAGGCGTAGCCTTCACTTGCCACAATGACGGACGTGACAACATCACAAACGTAAAATTCGGCATTGAGGTGGATGGCGAGAAAATGGGTACTTTCACATACAACAAAGATAATGTCGGTGACAATTTCAGAGAGATCACCAATGCCGACTATTCCAATATTCCAGTAGGACTTCCTATCAACAAGGATTGGGCTATTGGCGAACATGAGGTAACAGTATATCCTGTACTGGTAGAAGGAAAAGAACCAGAGGGCGACTTGACCAACGATAAGTTGACCACCAAGTTTAAGGTATATAAGGACAACTTCGACCGCACCAAGAACCTGGTAGAGTTCTACGCATGCCAGATGTCAAAATATACCTTCTTTGCAGACGCGGTACTCACCAAGACAGCCAAGGCTCGTGAAGACGACGACCTTGCCATCGTTTCTATCCATGGAGAAAGCCAGCAGCAAAACGAAGATGGAACTGTAGAAACACTATCAGATGTATTCACTGTACCAGAGGCTAACAAGTTGGCTTACTACTCTACTCCATCTGATGGTTCCGGTGCGTTCAACAGATACTTCTACGATAATGATGTCATCAATTACGAGAAGGCTTTGACAGTGAACATGGCTGCTCAGGATGCAAGCGACCAGGATAATGTTGTTAGCATGCTCAACACTATCATCAACGAGTCTGCTACCTATTATCCATCATTCTCTACCGTTGGTATCGACTCTAAGCTTGATGACGCAACAGGCAAGTTGACCATCAAGGTTATGGGTAAGCTCATCAACGGCTACCAGAAGTTGATTGGTGATGATGCCCGCCTCACCGTTTATCTTACAGAGGATAAGGTAATCGGTAAGCAGAACTCTGGTGGTTCCATTGCAAAGCCTAGGTACACTCACAACCATGTATTGCGCAAGATTGTGACTGGCACTCTCGGTGATGCTCTCCAGACCAATGGCAACAGCTACGAGAACGACTATGAGGTAGAGCTTGATGATGCTTGGAAGAGCCAGAACATGCATATCATTGCGTTCGTCAGCCGTCCAATGACAGAGAAGGAGGTAGATGGCAAGACCGCTCTTGCTTCTGCCATGAACGATCTCTGGGTAGATAACACCAACATGGTAGCAGTTGGCGATAGTGACCTTACCGGCATTTCTAACGTTATCAACTGGAATGAGGTGAAAGAGGTAGGCCGCTATACCATCGATGGCCAGAAGTTGAATGCTCCTATGAAGGGTATCAATCTTGTGAAACTTTCAAATGGCAAGACCATCAAGGTTATTGTGAAGTAATATGAAGTTGTATGAAGTCATAAAATGATAAAGCTCCCTTGGCATTTCTTAGTCAAGGGAGCTTATTTTTTATAGATGCCATTCTACTTCACACTACACATTTGAAATGAAGCTTACTTCATCGTCAAATGAAGCCTATTTCAATGACCAATGAAGCCTGCTTCGATAGCAAACTAAGTTTTTTGCAATATACCATGGCCGAAATCGTGAGGGATGAAGCCGAAATCGTGAGAGATGCGTGATGAACCATATATTTCATCGAAGTGGGGGAAATGTGGAATTCTACACATTTTTGATACCTTTTTTGTGTAATTCTCCACATTTTCCACACTTGAATCCATAATTATGGGGCAAAAGTACTAAAAAACAAGTAACGAAACAAACTTCCTCACGTTCTTTATATTACTTTTAACCTACTTTACCATATTCACGGAACAAAAAAAGAGTGCACTGTAACAAACAATGCACTCTTTTTTTATTATCTCAATTCCTAATCCAGGAAATATTATCTGATAAACAGCAGCTCACGATACTTTGGCAAAGTCCAAAGTTCATCGGCAACGAGGAGTTCAAGCTTGTCTATCTGATAACGGATCTCCTCCATCTTTGGAGCCACGGTATCATGATAAGCTACAGCCTTCTCTCGCTCGCTCTCTATCTTGTTGGCTACCTTGCGGGCATCTACCAATGCCTCTACACCACGCTCTATCGCCTCAGTGCGCTCGGCAATTTCACGGATAATCTTCACGTTGCGGGCAGTCAGCTTCTTGCCTTCCTCGCCACCGAAGATGTGAATCATACCCTCTACATTCTTCGCCAAACGGCTCTGATAGTGGGTTGCCACTGGGATGATGTGGTTCATGCTCAGGTCGCCCATCACACGAGCCTCAATCTGAATCTTCTTGGTATAGGTCTCCCACTTCACCTCGTTGCGCGCCTTCAACTCGCTCTCGCTCATCACGTTGGTCTTGGCAAACATCTCGATGCTTTCCTTGTCCAGATAACGGTCAAAGACCACTGGGCAGGATGCCTCGCAGTCCAAGCCTCGCTTCTGAGCCTCTTCCTTCCACTCATCTGAATAGCCGTTACCATCGAAGCGGATAGGCTTGCAAGTCTTGATATCCTCGCGTACAATATCTATAATAGCCGATGTCTGGTCCTCACCTTTTGCTATCAAAGCATCAACACGAGCCTTGAAGTTAACGAGCGCCTCAGCTACGGCAGCATTCAGTACGATGAGAGAAGATGCGCAGTTAGCCTCTGAACCTACGGCACGGAACTCGAAACGGTTTCCGGTGAAGGCGAATGGAGAGGTACGGTTGCGGTCGGTATTATCAATCATCAGCTCTGGAATCTCAGGAATATCCAGTTCCATTCCCTTCTTGCCTGCCAATGCAAAGAGTTCCTCCTTATCTGCCTTTTCTATATGGTCTAAGAGATCAGTGAGCTGCTTGCCCAAGAAAGAGGAGATGATGGCAGGTGGAGCTTCGTTGGCACCCAGTCGATGGGCATTGGTTGCACTCATGATAGAAGCCTTCAGCAGACCGTTGTGCTTATACACACCCATCAGGGTTTCCACGATGAACACTACAAATCGGAGGTTATCCTCAGGAGTTTTGCCTGCCGCATGAAGCAGAACACCTGTATCGGTGCAGAGGCTCCAGTTGTTGTGCTTACCCGAACCGTTGACACCAGCAAATGGCTTCTCGTGCAAGAGTACACGGAAACCGTGCTTGTGAGCCACACGCTTCATCAAACTCATGAGGAGCATATTGTGATCTACAGCAAGATTGCATTCCTCATAGATAGGTGCCAACTCAAACTGGTTAGGAGCCACCTCATTATGGCGGGTCTTACAAGGGATGCCGAGTTCGAGTGCCTGGATTTCCAAATCTTTCATGAATGCCTGCACGCGCTCAGGAATAGTTCCAAAATAGTGGTCGTCCATCTGCTGATTCTTGGCAGAATCGTGTCCCATCAGGGTACGGCCCGTAAGCATCAGGTCAGGGCGTGCCGAATAGAGACTTTCATCTACGAGGAAATATTCCTGTTCCCATCCCAAGTTGGTCTGCACCTTCTTCACCTGAGGATAGAAGTAATGGCACACTTCGGTAGCTGCTTCACTCAGTGTATGGAGCGAGCGGAGCAGTGGGGCCTTGTAATCGAGGGCCTCACCTGTATAAGATATAAAAATGGTAGGGATACAGAGCGTATCGTCGATGATAAAGACTGGCGAAGTTGGGTCCCAGGCAGAATAACCTCTGGCCTCGAAAGTGTTGCGAATTCCGCCATTAGGGAACGAACTGGCATCAGGCTCCTGCTGAACAAGCAACTTGCCTGAAAATTCCTCTATCATACCACCCTTGCCGTCGTGCTCCACAAAAGCATCATGCTTCTCTGCAGTACCCTCGGTAAGAGGCTGAAACCAGTGCGTATAATGAGTTACCCCGTTTTCTTCTGCCCAAAGCTTCATGCCCGCAGCCACAGCATCAGCGATGGAACGATCCAGACGATTACCATTATCAATCACATCGATGAGTTTCTCGTAAACATCAGATGGGAGATACTTGTACATCTTCTGGCGGTTGAATACATACTTGGCGAAGTATTCCGAAGGGCGAACCTTGGGAGCTTCCACCTCTACAGGTCTTTTCTTAAAGGCCTCGGCTACAACCTCAAATCTCAAATTAGCCATTCTTTTATCGTATTTATAAGTTTGCGGGTGCAAAGTTAGTAATTTTTTGGCAAAACACTAACATTTTGCTCACATTTTATGCAAATTTCAAACTTATATCAAATAAAATCACATCTTTATATATATTAGACAACCTTATCTGAATAAAATGAGACGATGAAACTATATATAATAAGGTAATGATACACTATATATAATAAGGTGACAAATTTGAATAGGAAAATAAGCATTTTAGAGTTACATATTTTTCCCCATTTTCTTCTTTTTTTCTCCTAAAAAAGAATTAAAAAACGCCTTTTTACTCAATATTGCGGTATAAGGTAGAATAATGGGGAAAAATGTGTAATGGAATTCCCTCTTTTTTTATTAACTTTGCACCGACAATAAAAGAATGATGAACAACAGACTAACAAGTTATCAGCTGCAAGACTTTGCAGAAGAAGACGGCAATTCGGTTTTTTCCGACCCGGATTATGTAGTAGCATCTCCCCTGCTGCTATTTCCCGACGAAGAAGAAAGCATCAAGGTCAATTTCCTGATGATGCTCTTCTGTCTGGACGGCAATCTGTGCCTGAATTTCGACGACCGCAAGATAGAACTCTTTGCCGGCGACCTGCTGCTTGTTCCTCCCAACGTCATCGTTCACAGCATCCGCAAGAGCGAGAGGTGCCTCATCACGTTGGTAGGCTATTCCCTCTCGGCAGTACGCCGCCTGCTGACGAGCAACCGAGATGCATGGATTATGTTCAATGCTCTCAACCAGAAACCGTTGATATCTTACAACCAGAAGATTATCCACAATTTCATCAGTACGTTCGTCAACATTCTGCGTTTCCGCAGCAATCGGCACGACCACTACTGCAACGAACTGAAGGAAAGTCTGATGGCGAGTATCTTCTTCTATGTAATCAACGACATTCATGTGCCTGCCTACGACAACGTGATTACCACGCAGCACAGGCACAGTGCCGACAGGATTTTTCTGGAGTTCTCCAATGCCCTGGCAGTTGACAACGGTTGCCATCGCACCGTGGCCTATTATGCTGACAAGCAATGCGTGAGTCCGAAATATCTCTCAAAGATTGTCAAGCAGTACACAGGAAAGCCTGCCATCGGCATCATCCTGGAACATGCAGTAGATAAGATCAGGGCTGAGTTGAAATACACCGATATTCCCATCAAGGAAGTAGCCGAAAGGTTCGGGTTCGACGACTATGCCTCGTTCTGCAAATTCGTGAAGACCCACATCGGATGCAGTCCGCAGAACTGCCGGAACAGCTGACAGAATCGTACAGGAACAACTGAAAGGGAACTATCAGAAAGGCTGAAAAGGTCTGACAGAAAGACTATCGGTTTCATTGCTGCGACAAAATTAGAATTGATTCAACAAAAATAAATCAGTTAAATAAATACATTATTTATAGTTAAAAACAAATCATTAATACTAACGACTATGCGCGTAATTATTGAAAAAAATTATGATGAGCTGTCACGTTGGGCAGCCAATCACGTAGTAGAGACAATCAACAAGTTCGCTCCAACAGCAGAGCGTCCATTCGTACTTGGTTTGCCAACCGGTTCATCCCCAATGGGTATGTATGCAGCGCTCGTAGAGGCTGTCAAGGAAGGCAAGGTATCATTCAAGCACGTCATTACTTTCAACATGGATGAATACGTGGGTTTGCCAGAGTCTCATCCAGAGAGCTACCACTCATTCATGGCAAAGAATCTGTTCGATCACATTGATTGCCCTAAGGAGAACATCAACATTCTCAATGGTAATGCAGAAGACCTCGAAGCTGAGTGCGAGCGCTACGAGCAGAAGATCAAGGCTGCAGGCGGTATCGACCTCTTCATCGGCGGCATTGGTCCTGACGGCCACATCGCCTTCAATGAGCCTTACTCTTCCCTCACCTCACGCACTCGTGTGAAGACTCTCACCACCGACACCCGCATCGCCAACTCACGCTTCTTCGGCAACGATCCTGAGGCTGTTCCTGCTTTGGCTCTTACCGTAGGTGTAGGCACCGTGATGGACGCAAGAGAGGTGATGATTCTCTGCAATGGCCACAACAAGGCACAGGCTCTCCACGCTGCCATCGAAGGTCCTGTTACACAGGCTTGGACCATCAGCGCACTCCAGCTCCACAAGCACGGCATCATCATCTGTGATGAAATGGCTACAGACGAGTTGAAAGTGGGAACCTACCGCTACTTCAAGGATATCGAGAAGAACAATATCTAAAAGACCCCTCGACCGAGAAAATTCCAACAGACCGAGAGAAAATTCCAACATTATCAATATATTACATTACATAAATATATTACGTTATGAGATTAAATCTTAGTTCACAAATCGTACTCAACAAGGTACCTGTGGAATTCTACAAGCCTAAGACGACCGTGGAATACTCCGAAATATCCCGCATGGAGAAAATTCATACCGATATCTTCGCATCTGTAAGCGAAGGCTGTAGTCATATTGCCGACTGCATTGAGAAGGGCATTAAGGCTGCCCAGCACGAAGGCAAGTACTACGTGATGGCATTGGGCACAGGCCTCTCTATCAATCCCGTATATGATGAATTGGTAAGCCGCTACGAGAAGAAGAAGCTGAGTTTCCGCAATGTAGTAGTATTCAATGCCTATGAGTATTACCCACTCCGCAAGGACAGTTCTATCCGCAGCATCAACCAGCTCAAGGAGCATTTCCTCGACCGCGTGGATATTGCAGAACAGAATATCTTCACCCTCGATGGCAGCATCGCACAAGAGGCAGTACAGGACACCTGCCGCCTCTATGAGCAGCGCATCAAGACCTTCGGTGGTCTCGACGTTGCCATCCTCGGCATCGGCCGCATGGGTAATATCGCAGCCAACGAACCGGGGTCAAGCATCCAGTCGCTCACTCGTATCATCCTCATCGGCAATATGTCACGCGAGGAGATGGAAAACAGCTTCAAGACCAAGGAGCAGGTTCCTCCATGTTCACTCACTATGGGTGTTGGCACTCTCCTGACAGCCAAGACCGTATTCCTGACAGCATGGGGCGACGAAAAGTCTGAGATTATGCAGAAGGTGATAGAGGGCAACATCACAGATACCCTGCCTGCTACTTTCCTGCAGACTCACCCAGACGCACAGGTGGTATTGGATTTGAGTGCAGCTGCCCATCTTACCCGTATTGAGCACCCTTGGTTGGTTTCATCATGCGAATGGACAGACAAGCTGGTACGTTCTGCACTGGTTTGGCTCTGCCAGAAGATCGACAAACCAATCCTGAAGCTTACCAACAAGGACTACAACGAGAATGGTCTGAGCGAGCTGTTGGCTCTCTATGGTTCTGCATACAATGCTAATATCAAGATTTTCAACGACTTGCAGCATACGATCACCGGTTGGCCTGGTGGTAAACCAGACGCTGACGATACCTATCGTCCAGAGCGTGCCAAACCATATCCAAAGCGTGTCGTAGTGTTTTCTCCACACCCAGACGATGACGTTATCTCTATGGGCGGAACCATCCGCCGTCTGGTTCAGCAGCACCACGACGTGCATCTGGCTTACGAGACATCCGGCAACATCGCAGTAGGTGATGAGGAAGTAACACGCTTCATGCACTTCATCAATGGTTTCAATCAGCTCTTTGCAGAATCCAAGGACAGCATCATCGCCAACAAGTACAAGGAGATCAAGACATTCTTTGCCAACAAGAAGGAGGGCGACTTCGATACAAGAGACATTCTTACCATCAAGGGTCTTATCCGTCGTGGCGAGGCACGTATTGCTTGTACCTATAATGAGATCCCGCTGGATCATGTCCACTTCCTCGACCTTCCATTCTATGAGAGCGGTAAGATAGAAAAACTCCCTATGACCGAGAAGGACGTAGCAGTAGTAAGACAGTTGCTGCAGGAGGTGAAGCCTCATCAGATCTATGTAGCTGGCGACTTGGCAGACCCTCATGGCACACACCGCAAGTGTACTGACGCCGTACTCGCAGCCATCGACCTCGAGAAGGAGGCTGGCGCAGAGTGGCTGAAGGATTGCCGCATCTGGATGTATCGTGGAGCATGGGCAGAATGGGAGATTGAGAACATCGAGATGTGTGTTCCATTGAGCCCAGAGGAATTGCGTGCTAAGCGTAATTCTATCCTGAAGCACCAGTCTCAGATGGAAAGTGCTCCTTTCCTCGGCAATGACGACCGTCTCTTCTGGCAGCGTGCGGAAGACAGAAACCGCGCTACAGCCCAGTTGTATGATAACTTGGGTCTTGCTTGCTATGAGGCGATGGAAGCATTCGTAGAATATAAACCTTTATAATCTGATTCAGATTCCATAACTGAATATATCTTAAAAGAGGGTGTGTCATAAGTCTATGATGCACCCTCTTTTTCATTGTCTCTATGAATGCTTCAACTGCTTGGATTGTCATAGACTAAAATAATAGCTAAATGGTAAGTAATGCTCAGGTTGTTCCTGTTGATACAGTAGCTCCAGATGCTACTTCAGATACAACTGAAGTTGGCACTTCTATCCAGCAATAGGCTACAGAAGAGAACTCTACGTTATTATCACCCATTGATAAATATCATTTCATCAATCGCTCTACCCATTCATTGAATAAAGGGCATTTCTCCCGAATCTTCTCCAATCCAATGTCCATAGCAACACAAATGCCAACAACTACCTTATTATAATCTGGAATAGCAGCAATCAATCGTTTGGACGGAGCAGTCTCAGGACTATTGTTGATAAACTCTGGTGATTGGAAAGCCTCTGCCGTAGCTTGCAACTCTGCATAATCAAACTCACTCTCCTCAAAACTATTCAAAAATGCACTCACATCACTAAACAACAACCCCTCAAACTCATGAAGTTGTATGTATGGAATGAAGCGAAAGCGATATTGCTCAGGAATATCCTTTGCCATTCTATCTATCAAGAAATGAATACGCTCCATCTTATCCACTATTTCCTTAGATTCTTCCCATCCAGGAAACCCAAACTGGTCTTTGATGCCATAGTAATCAACCAACATGCTTACATAGGCATCACCTTCTTGGAGATGATTCAAAATTTGCTTTTTGATGGTAGTCCAAGGCACGATACCACCATGCGAATGCTTGATAACAGGGGCTTCCACATAAATATCATGCTTAGCAAGCTCCACTCCAAGCACTTCGGTACAAAATTCTTGTTCCGTAGGCCCTTCACACACTATGATTAGTCGTTTCATCGCGGCTGACCTCCTTTCATGATATTTTGTTTCCACAAATCACCAAGTGTATAATCCTCAAGCCAATGTGTTAGCTCTTCGCTATTCAGGCGGTTGATGGTTGTACCATCTTCGTTCTGATTAACAGTCAAGACATCCTCTGGCTCAAAGTTGCTGATTAGTTCAGCACTC
This sequence comes from uncultured Prevotella sp., assembly GCA_900554835.1. Lineage (GTDB taxonomy): Bacteria > Bacteroidota > Bacteroidia > Bacteroidales > Bacteroidaceae > Prevotella. The sequence goes on from USJD01000014.1 coordinate 33,045, forward strand.
TGGGTAGCAACGATAACTTGCGTACCCTTTTGAGCCGCCATCTTAATCAAACCCGAAAGCTTTTCGATAGCCACAGGATGCAAACCAAGCTCTGGCTCATCAATGATGATAACTCGTGGTAACCATGGCTGCATAAAGAGCACGGTCAAGGCAATAAAACGAATGGTTCCATCCGACAAGTCGGTCGGTCCGTAAATCATAGAGCTATACTTATCCTGCCATTGCAAGCGCACCATATCAGCTTCAGTCGGTTGGAAATAGAAGTCCGAGAAATAGGGAGCCACACTCTGAATGACACGGATAATGCGACGATAAGCCATCGGCTTCTCTCGCTGAATGCGATAGAGAATAGCCGCCAAATTTTCACCATGCTCATACATACGATAAGCATCATTCACGATATGGCTATCAGCCGTAAATGGAGAACGGCGACCTGTATCGTGGAAGTGAAACTTGCGGATTTGGGAGATATAGTTAGATAAATCTTCCTCTTTATGGTCTTTTAAACTCGACTCGCTTTGATACTCCGTTATAATACTTTTCCTCACTAAATCTAAAGGATAAACATCATCATAACAACGAACAACTTCTTTTTCAACGATGAGTTTACCATCAGATTCCAATAACGCCAAGTCATATTCACTCTTAGCTATTAGCAAGTTTACAGCTATACGATCGGTAACTTTTCTGCCTTGATAGAGTAATTTATCTACTCCACCAACTTGAGCGACATACGCTCCTAATCTCTTCTCGTAAATACTGCCTAACATTTCGAAAAGAGACAAGAAGTTACTCTTACCAGCTCCATTGGCACCAATCAAGAGATTGATAGGATGCAGTTGAACTGATACCTTTTTAAAAGACTTATATCCAAATATTTCTATCGAGTCCATATTATAGTTTCATTCAAATATAAAAGCAAAGGTACACTTTTTAAGTGTATTTACCAAATTATTTATTCAAAGTAACTACTCGGCAGGAGGCACTTCCTCCATTCTCACCAACTTGCCAGCAACAAACTGCATGATGATTTTATGGAGCGTTGTACCTTTTCCAACAAAGGCAAATACATCGTCTTATCCACATAACATTGATTTTGTTCTATAACTGCTTCAAAGTCATTGATGCCGTAAGGCAAACGTTTCATGTTCTGCTTCATGATTGCTCCTTTTCTATTCGAGTAAGGGTTACGGCAGAAATCTATCAGATATAGCCAATATCATGCTTCATTCTGTCTCAGGACACACATTTTGATGCAAAGATAATGCAAACGAGCGCAATGAAAGCTTGCTTTCAAATTACCGGGTGCAGTCCAATTGCTGCAAAGATAAACAAAAAGCACGAAACCCGCAAGAGATTTCGTACTTTTTATATGTTTTTGGGTGACCATTATGAGTTAGCTACGTTTTTGTATCAAGCAGAATGGCAGGTAACACAGAGGTAGCACCAATTGATACCGTAGCTCCTGAAACACCAGCAGATACATTGGCTACAGAGCGTTTGTTTACGCAGGAATTAGGAAGTGAGCAGAACTTCTAACAATTCATTGGCAAGTTTGTTGTCTACCACTTTTATCACATTGTCCTCTTCTGCGTGCTTGGGCTTATATTCAATGCCGTGAGCATGTAGAAGCGATTTCAACTCTTCGTTTTCTTGACGAAGAGCCTCATTCTGCTGGAGAAGATGGTTGTATTTCTCTTGAATGTCTTCCATAATGAAAGTCTGTTTTGATGGTTTATACACGGAAACCTCACGGAATATTCTGTTTCTTACAAGCGCTCACGGTTTAACAATAAATTCAGATAATCAGGTACTTACGTTATGCGTGCTTCCTCTATTGCAAGTAAAAACCGCGTGTAAAACCTTGTAAGCGCTTGTAAATTTTAGCCTTTTACAAGCGCCCAAGTTGATTTGTTGCCAGCAATAGTGGTATTGCTGATTTTTCCTTCCTTTCTAAGTTTACGCAAAATATTGTTTATTTTATATTCCTTCTGCTTGTCATCAAGTTGATCTGGCAGCACATCCCAAAGCAGACACACTATTTCAGGTTTCGTCAACGAACCATGATCCTTCAACGAATCAAGCAATAATGCCTCACATTTCTTGTCGTCCAATCCCTTGTGCTTGGAATATTCTATCTTCTGGTCTGTTA
>USJD01000015.1 GCA_900554835.1 uncultured Prevotella sp.
TCGTAGGGCAAACCGCGCGACATGTTGTCTGCCATCTGATAGCGAAGCCCGAAACTGTACAAGCCTGAGCACATCGCAGATATCGGACCATTTCTAACGATACCAGCCATCGTCAATCCCATGAAGAAATGCTGGAACGGCATCAGTTCTTCCAAATAGACTGTGAGCATACAGAAGAAGATGGCGTTGCCGATGCTTCTGAGGAAGAGCGGCAGATAGAGCGCCTCGATGTTGAGACCCGGATCAATGAGGAAATACATCATCACGGGATAGCATACCATCGTAGCCACACCTATCGTGAGCAGACGGGTGTATTTCTGGTGAAGAACCTTGCACCAGAACAGACAGAAGAGGCAACCGACAATGGCACCCACCCATTCCACAAAGTTGAGTATATTGGTGGTGAAAGTGCCGAAATGCAGCACGCCACCTGTAAAGGCGGTTTGCAACACCTTAGGTGTACTGCCCATGAACTCCACGAAGGCGAAGAGGATGAGCAATGGGATGAGCCGCTTATACTTCCATGCCGCCGGTTCGATGAACGGGTGACGGATGTGGAGCATTCGCTGGATGCAGAAATATCCCGTTATGATGAAAAGCAATACATCCATCTGCATCATCTTCGAGTCGAGCCAGTTGTAATGCTCGCCGTAATTGAAGAAGAAAATGAATTCCAGCATCCATGCCGACCACAGGATACAACCTAAATAGTCGATACTGATGAAGGGTAGAGGTTTCATAAAGCGGAAGTCGTGGGTGGTGACATACACGATGAATGCCACCAAGAGCAAAGTTCCCGTCATCGTCCAGTTGATGATGCGCCAATCCTGATAGATATAAATCAGGTGTTCGGTGACCCAAGGCGAAAGAAACATGTTTCCCAGAACGATGCAGTAGAGCAGGGGGAAGAAGATGGTGAAATCGCGCTTGGAGGTCATCCACAACTGGATGTTACTCATACACTCGAAGGTTCCGCAGAGCTTGAAGAAACCTGCGATGTAAGCGAGGATGCACATCACGGGCACCGAGTCGGTCCACATGATGAGGAAATTACAGGTTGCCACTACCAGTGCCGCATTCAGCAGAAGCTGGCGGTTGGTAAAGTGGAACTTCATCTTGAAGAGGAAGGGGAATGGCATCGCCACGCCCACCACGTTGAACATGATGATCATGAGCACGTCTTCTCTCATCAAACTGTACTCGCCCATCACCTGGCTCATGGCTCCTCCATAGATTCCGCCCGACATCAGGAAGATGAAGGCGAAGAGGAGATAGAACCATGGCTGTAACCGGCGAGGAATATATCCATTGAACGATGGAACCCGGAAGGGTCCCTGAAGCATTGGAGGTCCTGGCATTTTCTATAGTTTATAATTGATTGTTTATAGAACTTTTCTATTTGATGTGAACCTTGGTTTCTACGTTCAGTCCTGCACGCAGCAAGGCTACGTTTTTTGGGTCGTTGTCCTTGGTCAGGGCGATGCGTACAGGTACGCGCTGCTCTACCTTTACAAAGTTGCCGGTAGCATTATCTACAGGAATCATCGAATAGGCATTGCCGGCTGCTGCAGAAAGCGCCTCTACCTTGCCGTGGAAAACAACATCAGGAATAGCATCGGCAGTAAAGTCCACATCTTTGCCCACGGTGATACCATCCATCTGCGTTTCGCGATAGTTGGCCACCACCCATACATCATGGTCATCCACGATGCGGGCAAGCATCTGTCCCGGTTGCACCAACTGTCCTTCGTGGATATCCTTTCTTCCCATCACACCATCGCAGGTAGCCACGATGACGGTGTATGAAAGGTTCAGACGGGCAAGGTTGAGCTGGGCCTCAGCCACACTCTCACCGGCACGTGAACCGCCGAGCTGTTGGGTCTGTACGTTGTGTACTGAAGCTGCACTTGCCTTTCTGCTGTTTGCCTGTTCATAACGAGCCTTGGCACCGAGATAGCGGGCGTATGCATTGTCGTACTGTTGACGAGTAACAGCATCCTTCTTCATCAGAGCAGCAAATCGGTCGAAATCCTGTTTGGCATTCAGCATATCTACACGGGCTTCCTCTATGCCGGCAGCAGCAGTCTGCACATTGCTGGTAGTGGTACCCATGCTCGCAGTCACTACCGAAGAGCTGGATTTAGAACCGCGCAAACCTGCTTCTGCCTGTGCTACATGCAGGCGGAACTCAGCATCCTCAATGATGACGAGCGTATCGCCTTTCTTCACATGCTGGTAGTCAGTGAAACGGATTTCCTTGATAAATCCAGACACGCGGGTATTGATAGGTGTGATGTGGCGGTTTACCTGGGCATCATCGGTATAGGCGATGTCGCTGCCATGAAAGAAATGGCTGAAACACCAGCAAACTGCTCCCAGGAAAAGGAGGATAATCACTACATTATATATTCTCTTGATAATTTTCTTGTTCATAATTTTGCTTGTTTATTTTATAGTTTTAGAAGTGCAAATGAATTCTTCACTCTTCACTCTTCGTTCTTCACTTTCTAAATTTCTCCAGCTACGTATTTCATGCGATAGTAGGCATAGACGATGTTGATGCGGGCATCCACTTCGCTTAATTCTGCATTGAGCTTAAGGTTGGAAGCATCTACCATATCTGTTACCAGTGCCAACTGACTGAGATAGCGGGCATTCATTACCTCATAGTTCTGGCGTGCCAGTTCTACGCTCTTCTTCTGCGTTTCCAGTTCTACGTAGGTTTGCTGGTATTGCACGTAGGCAGCCTGTATCTGGTTGTTGAGCTGCTCCGCCTGTACAGCATGTGCCTCTTTAGCCTGTCTGGTCTCTACAGCAGCCTGCTTGATGCGCTTGTTGCTCTTGAAGAGTGAACTGAGACTATATTTTACTCCCACGCCCACATACCATACGTTGAGGTTCTTATCCACCGGTGGCAATTCGAAGAGGATAGGACCGTCGAAGTTGTCGGCAGCCACGAACGCAACTTTCGGCAACAGGTCGCTCTTGGCAATCTTCTCCTTCTGTTCGGCGATGCGGATGGCATTATTGCTCTGTTCCATGAGCGGAGAACTTACCAGACTGGCAGACTGCCAGTGGGCCTCTCCGTCCTTGGCGTAACTTTTATCAGCTATGGTTGCATCAGGAATAATCTGCGCATTAGTATCAAGATCAAGCGTATTGCAGAGTTGGTGGTTGAGGATGCTGCGGTTGTTGTGTAGAGAAGTCAAACCGAGTTTCAGACTCTCCATCTGCAGTTCGTAACGGGTGATGTCGTTTTTCAGCGCCATGCCCTGTTTCTGCTTTTCCTTGATGTCATCAATAAGCTGTCGGGTCAGTTCGATATTCTTTTCATACACTCGGATGCGGTTATCGATTTTATATAGGTCAAGATATTGACCGAGGGCGATGAAGCGAGCCTGTTGACGGGTCAGTTTGACGCCCGCTTCAGCTTGAAGTTTCCCGAGTTCAGCCAGTTTGATACCTGCGTTGATAGCACCTCCGGCATACACCACCTGTTGAGCCTGTAAGGCGAAATTATTACCCACGTGAGGGGATTTCAAACCATGAACATTAGAAAAGTTGCGGTCGGTAAGAAGCGCATTGCCGATATAACTGAAAGAAAGCGAAGTATCCAGGTCGGGCAGTCGTTTGCTTTTGGCAGATTCAATGCCGAGGTTGGCAGCTTCTACACCCGTTTTGGAAGTGCGAAGTTCCTTGTTGTTATCCTCTATCTTTTCGAAGAGTTGGCTGATAGACATAGGCAAATTCCCGTCCGAAGCCAACTTCACTTGGGGTGTTTGGGCAAGTGCCCAAGGCGAGCCTCCTACCATTAGGGAGCAGACTAACATGAATTTCTTTATCATCCGTTTTTTTATTTTTAATATGATCTTTCGGTATCCTACATATATACCAATTTTGTTTTCGGGTGCAAAGTTACGACGATTTGGACAATTTGCCGTTTTAAAAAAAACGCAGTAGATGGACGATTTGGGAACTAATATTCTTTTATCTCACATATTTTATTTAATTTTGCGCCCGAAAAGAGAATAAAAACAGAATACGACCCGTGATAGATTTATCAGAATTAAGCAGCAATCAGGAGTCCAATCTCCTCACTACTGGTTTAGAGGAATGGCAAGAAGAACCGCAGGTATTGACTTACGGTGCGATATTGATATGTCGCAGAGGAAAGGCTACACTCCACATTAATTATAAGGATTGGGAACTTCATGAGGGAGCGGTCATCACCGTTTTTCCCAATGATGTGGTGGAGTTGACGGTCAAGGAGGCTGACGGAATTCCGGTTTCCTCAGATGCATCCTCTTTTCAGGTAGAGATGCTCAAATACAATCCGTCTTTATTGCGAGAGGCGAGTTTACAGTTGGAGCAAACGGTATATTCAGCATTGCGTGAAGATCGCTGCCGTCAGGATACTCCCATCGTAACGAACATCATCAATGCGATGTTTTCATTGTTAAAGGTATATTTTGATCAGTCGGAATGTACCTGCATCTCCCAGTTGGTACTTTGTCAGTTGAAGGCATTTTTCATCGGTTTCCATGAGTATCTGTTGCGTAATCCCGATCAGCATCCAGACGAAGTGAAATCCTATCGTGTCCGTGAACTGTTCAATCGATTTATGATGCTGATGGAGCGAGATTACAAAATATCGCGTGATGTAAATTACTATGCAGAACAGATGCATATAACCTCGAAGTATCTGACGAACATCGTGCGCCAGGTAACGCACCATACGCCTAAGTCCATCATCGATCAATATGTGATTCTGCAGCTCAAGATGCAACTCAAGCGCAGTTCACAGAGTATCAAGGAAGTGGCATGGGAATATCATTTTGCAGACACCAGCTTCTTCTGCCGTTATTTCAAAAAAACATACGGGCATAACACCGCAGCAAATAAGAGAGAAATAATTCTTATCCCCCTCGTAGCAGATACCGATATCATCCCATCCTTACGGATATAAAAGCGGTAGTCTATAGTTAATAATTTATCATCATTTTTAGAGCAACCTAACGATGCGCTTTTATAACCCTTAATGATGCGCATCATTAGCACTTATAAAAGCGCATCATTAGCACCTATAAAAGCGCATCATTAGCACCTATAAAAGCGCATCATGAGAGTTCATTCAAGCACTTCCTTAAAATAAAAGGGTGCGTCAGGCTTGATGCACCCTTTTTGTGGGGGAAATTTATGGGTTACAAGCCTCTTGCTTTCAAAAAGCCGGAGGCGTCTGGCTGCTTCATTCCTGTGAAGTCTGTAAACATTTCCATCTGATCCTTGGTGTTGCCTCGACTCAGAATCTTGTCGCGGAAGGCCTGACCTACGGCTGGATCCAAAGCGCCATGCTTCGCAAAGTAATCGGCGATGTTTACTGCAAGCACTTCTGTCCATAGATAACTGTAATATCCGGCTGCATATCCGCCATCCCATACGTGATTGAAGTAGGAGGTGCTGTAACGTGGTGGTATCTGTGTGTTGAGCAAACCTATCTTGTAAAGCTCTTCTTTTTCAAAGGCTCCTGCCATATATGGGGATGGTACTTCATCTTCACTGATCTTATGCCATGCCATGTCAAGACAGGTGGCTGCCAGGTTCTCGCCTAATGAATAGGCTGTCTGGAAGTTGATGCTCTTCAGCATGCGGTCCTTTAAATCACTTGGCATCGGCTTGCCAGTCTCGGTATGACGGGCATAGTGGTCGAATATCTCTGGGATGGATGCGAATGACTCGTTAAACTGCGATGGCATCTCTACGAAATCGCGTGCTACTGCTGTTCCGGATAGTGTGTTGTATCTGCAGTCTGAGAGCATGCCGTGAAGGGCATGACCGAACTCATGGAATAGGGTGGTGACCTCATCCCAGGTAATCAGTGATGGCTGACCTTCAGGTGCCTTGGCATTGTTGCATACATTATATATAATAGGCAACTGGCCACGCTGCTTGCTCTGCTTGGCAAAGGCACTCATCCATGCTCCGCCACGCTTGGTAGGACGGCGGAAATAATCGCTATAGAAGAGGGCGATTGGCTTGCCGTTCTTGTCGCTTACCTCGAATACCTTCATGTCTGGGTGGTAGGTTGGAATATCCTTGCGCTGCTTGAAGTTCAGACCATACACACGGTGCGCTGCATAGAAAACGCCATTTACCTGCACGCTGTCGATATTGAAATATGGCTTCACCTCGTCATCGCTGATGTTGAGCATTTCCTTTTTCATTTTTGCAGAATAGAAGAAGCGGTCGTATGGCTCCAACTTGAAGTCCTTACCCTCTGTCTTCTGCGCATATTCCTCTATCGCCTTGGTCTCTGCATCTGCCTTAGGTGCATACTCTTTGATGAGCTGTTTCAGGAAATCATCCACATTCTTGGCGTTTTTCGCCATGGTCTTTTCCAAAGAGTAGTCGGCATAGTTGTCATATCCCATCAGCTTACCCTTCTCTGCACGGAGCTTCGCAATTTCTGTTACGATAGGGAAGGTGTTGAAATCAGGATTGGTTCCGTCTGCTCGATGGATGCTTGCCATATAAACCTTGCGACGGAGTTCTCTGTTCTGAAGACTGGTGAGGATAGGCTGCTGGGTTGTATTGATGATGACGATGCAGTAAGGTGCCTTATTGCCACGGCTTTCGGCATCTTTCTTGCATTGTGCAATATCTGCCTCACTCAGTCCGGCGAGTTCTTCCTTGCTGTTTACCCAAACCACTGCATTGTTGGTGGCTGCAGGAAGGAGATTGTCCCATTTCTGCTGCAAGTCTGAGATGCGGGAGTTGATCTGCTTCATGCGCTCCATCTTCTCTGGAGAGAGCAGGGCACCGGAGCGTACAAAACTCTTGTAGGTGACCTCGGTGAGTCTCTGATCTTCTCCCTTGAGTTTCTTATATTCGTTGTCGTAAACGTACTTGATGCGTTCGAAAAGTTTCTGATTGAAAGAGATTTCATTGTCCAGTTCTGTGAGCATCGGAGTTGCCTTCTTCTCTGTTTCTGCGATAGCAGGAGTTCTGTGAGCGCTGGTGAGTCCGTAGAAGATACTGGTTACTCTGTCGAGCAGCACGCCACTCTCTTCGAAGGCGAGGATGGTGTTCTGGAAGGTTGGTTTCTTCTTGTTGTTTACGATCTTCTGGATATTAGCACGTTGTTCCTTGATGGCCGCTTCAATGGCAGGAAGGTAGTCGCTCTCCTGAATCTTGCTGAAATCTGGAGCGCCGAAAGGAAGGCTACTCTTTACCAGGAGAGGGTTCTGACGGTTGCCGCCTACATTCTGGGCAAACGATGAGGTTGGCATCTGCAAGAGTGTTGCAACCAAACCGAGGGTAAGAAATGTCTTGTTGAAATTCATCATTTATTATTTTTAGTATTGATTTTCTGGTGTCTTTTGAAACTGTTGTTTCGGAAACGTTGGTTTCGAATGCAAAGGTACTAAGAATAATTGGATATCGGATTGTTTGCTGCTTGATTTAAACTTTTTTATTTATTGATGCATCTGTTTCCACTTTGGGGAACTGCTACAAATTTTTATTAAAACCTCTGACTTTTTTGTAAAATACGTATAGAAAACCTCTGATTTTTTGTAAAAATACATAATAAAATCCTCTGATTTTTTTATAATAATATTTAAATGATATGTTTTTCTCGGATAAAAATACTATATTTGCATATGATAAGCAGCACTCGGCAATCTGAGAGCAAGCTTTCATCGCGTTTTTGTATATCCGATGTCTTTTGATGAGTTCCTTTATGCCTTAGGTGAAGATGGATTAGTTAGGATGAAGCGAAATGCTACATATCTAAAGCCGTTGATGAATGTCTTCTATGAGCGATTGGTGGAGAGGTTTCGTTCTTTCTTGCTTATAGGTGGTATGCCTGCTGCTGTGGCTAAGTATGTCAATACGAATAGTTATTTGGAAGTTGACTCTGTGCTTAGTGAGTTGAAGCAAACTTATATAGACGACTTTGTGAAATATAAGGCTAGGGTAAATCCTGCTTTGTTGCGCCAAACATTGTTTAGCGTGGCTCATCAAGTGGGTAGTAAATTCGTGTATAGTCAAGTGGAGGGGGGATATACGACTGCCCAAGTTAAGAATGCTTTGGAGATGCTGAGAGATGCTGGTATCATTATACCTGTATGGCATACGGCGGCAAATGGCATTCCGCTTGGTGCGGAGATTAATCCGAAATTTGTGAAGTATAATCTGATAGACCATGGCTTTCTGCTCAATCTGTTAGGAATAGGAGATTCTACTAATTCAATAGTGAAAGAACTGTTGGTTGCTAATGCTGCCGACTTAGTCGATAAAGGTAGTTTAACGGAGATGGTGGCAGGTTTGGAATTGCTTAAGTATATGTCGTCCAATGAACGCCATGACTTATACTATTGGCAAAACCTAACTCGTGGAACGGTTTCGGAGGTTGATTATGTCTTGTCTCGTGGCATTGACATTGTTCCGATGGAAGTGAAGTCTGGTTTGCGAGGCTCGATGGCAAGTCTTTATGTCTTTATGGACAAAGAGCAGATAAAGTATGCCATTCGCTGTTCTTTGGAAAACTTCGGAGAGTTTGTCAGTCCAAAGGGTAAGAAGATAATAGTCAATCCTCTTTATGCTATTTCCAACCTGTTTTAGGGTGTAGCAATGCTGAAGCAATGAAGGCTCATTTTTTGGCTTCAAGGTGGTCTCTGCTGCCGCCAGTCGTCTGATGGTGAATGGCAATCGTCCTTATCGTGATACTAAACCTGATAATGAAGAATCCCGGCAAGAGGATAGCTGTATGCCATCTCCTGCCGGGATTTCCTGAAAACTTACAGTCTTGTATCTGTCATTGCATGTTCATTTGCTTTTGGCACTAATTCTTAACAGTAAGATTTTGTGTTTCTACATCTTTACTGTTGGCTCCTATCATAATCTGGAAGTCGCCAGGTTCTATGATATGCTTCAGATCTGTGTTATAGAACTTGAGCATATCTGGGGTGATATCAAAGCTTACCTCCTTGCTCTCACCTACTGCCAGATGGATGCGCTGGAAACCTTTCAGCTCCTTGACTGGGCGAGAGATGCTGGCTACCATGTCACGGATATAGAGCTGAACTATCTCGTCTGCATCTCGGGAGCCATTGTTCTTAATGGTGACGCTAGCTGTAATCTTCTTGCCATCTTGCCATTCGGTAGCCTCCTCATTGCTGATGCCGGCCTCCTGGCTGCTCAGGCGGAAGTTGCTGTATGAAAAGTAGGTATAGCTCAAGCCGTAACCGAAAGGATAGAGCGGACCATTGCTTACATCCAGGCAGTTGCTGGCATACTTGGCAAACTTCTCATTATCGTCTGGTACAGGGCGACCGGTGTTCTGATGGTTGTAATAGAGAGGCTCCTGACCGGTAGTCTTAGGCATCGAAGTGGTGAGCTTACCTGATGGCGATTTGTCGCCAAAGATGACATCGCAGAGTGCATCGCCCATCTCTGAACCTCCAAACCATACGTTCATGATGGCTGGTACATGGGCTTTCTCCCAAGTAAGAACCGTAGGACGGCCCGCAAAGTTGAGGAGCACTACAGGCTTGCCCGTCTTCAGGAGTTCGGCAAGCAGTTCGCGCTGTACGTCCGGCATCTCCAGGTTAGTACGGCTACCGCATTCGCCGCTCATCTCGGCACTTTCGCCCATAGCGCATACTATCACGTCGGCCTCTTTAGCTATCTTCAGCGCTTCAGCCTTCATCTCAGCCTCGTTGCCCCAGTTGATCGGCTTACCGAATTCGCCGTTTTTCTGCAGCTCCTTATTGCGCCAGATATTGCTTCCCTGGGCATATAATAAGGTGGCTTTTCCGGCAAGTGCATGCTCCATTGCCTCCTTGATGGTGGTATATTTAGATGGTGCCTGAGCCACGCTCCATGTACCGGCTATGTTGTTTCGGGTGTCGGCAAGCGGACCAATCAGAGCAATCTTTCCCTGCTTTTTCAGAGGAAGAATATTTCCTTCATTTTTCAGAAGCACGAAGGTCTCGGCTGCTACATCGCGCGCTATCTGTCGGTTTTCGGCAGAGTAGATGTCGGTCTTGTTTCGCTTGGTATTGCAGTAGCGGTAAGGATTGCTGAACAATCCCAGTTTGTATTTTGCCTCGAGGATGCGTCGGCAGGCAGTGTTGATGTCTTCCTCCGTCACCTTGCCCTCTGCCACACTTTGTGCCAGATGCTTGACGAAGGCATTGGAGCACATATCCATATCCGTGCCTGCCAGAAGTGCCTGCTCTGATGCTTCTTTCAGATCCTTGGCAGTGCCGTGGTTCAGAATCTCGGCGATAGATGCATAATCTGTTACGAGAAAGCCCTTGAATCCCCATTGTTTTCTCAAAACATCGGTCATCATCCAGTGGTTGGCGGTGGCAGGGGTGTAATCTATCAGGTTGAACGAAGACATTACGCTGCCTACGCCAGCCTTTACCACGGCTTCGTAAGGAGGCAGGTATTGGTTCATCATGCGTATGCGGCTCATATCCACGGTGTTGTATTCCTTTCCGCTCTCCACGGCTCCGTAGAGGGCAAAGTGCTTGAGGCATGCCATGATTCTATCGGCTTTCAATATCTCCTCTGTGCGCATGTCAACTCCCTGGTAACCCTGTGTCAGTGCTGCTCCCATCACGCCGCTCAGGTAAGGGTCCTCTCCGTTACCCTCGCTGATTCGTCCCCATCGGGCGTCGAGTGCAATATCTACCATGGGCGAGTAAGTCCAGTTGATTCCTGCAGCACTGGCTTCCTTTGCCGATACTTCGCCTACCTTCTTCATCGCTTCTGTATCCCAGGAGCAGGAGAGGGCGAGGGGGATGGGGAACATTGTCTCGTAACCATGGATGACGTCCATGCCCACCAGCAGCGGAATGCCCAGACGGCTGTTCTTGATGGCGATGTCCTGGAGAGCCTTGATTTTGTCGAGTCCCTTGATGTTGAATATGCCGCCCATGTTGCCCTTTGCAATGTCGCCACCCACCTGGGTGTTCAGGGCTCCACCGGTAGTGATGTCGCCAGCCACCATCAGGTTGAGCTGACCGATTTTCTCCTGCAGAGTCATCTTTGCCATCAGCTGGTCGATATACTCCTTCATCGGCAGGATTTTACCTTTTTGAGTTGTTGTTGCAACTTTTTTCTTGCTGGCGGGTGTGTGGGCGATGGCAGGAACCATCAGCGAGCCAGCCAGCAGAAATGATAGTGATATGAATGCTGTTCTCATATTTATAATGTTAGTAGGGTTATTATGTAACTTATATCATTGTTAGTATTGTTTTGCAAAAGTAATAAAAAAACTGGAGTCCACATAGAATAAAGGGTGAAAATGTGGATAGTTTTTTCTGTTTAAAAAGAAAATTGCTTGATAATGAGGTGGTTATGGTTTAGTGTGCGAGATAAAAAGTGGATATAAAACAGCAAAAAAGGCAAAATATCATCCTTATATTTTGGAGTTATCTGAAAAAATGATTATTTTTGCATCGGCATTCTGCAAAGAAAGTCAAAAAGTTGAAAATGATTTTTAATAAATCAAACCTATATACAATTTCTTAAATCGTAACAAATAATGAAGAATAGATGGTTCTTACTGATATGCTTGTTGCTGTTGACGCATATAGCCAATGCTGCAAAGTATAATTTAGATTCTCTTTATCAATGTCTGGATGAAGCCATCCTGCAGTCGCCTCGTTATGTGGCAGTGCGTGAGGGACGTATAGCCAAACTTGCAAGTCAACTGAATGCTTGCAAGAATGATGGAGCAAGGTACCAAATGAGTTTTGAACTTTTTCAGGAGTATCGGGCTTATAAAAACGATTCAGCCGTGAGTTATCTGAATCGTTGCATTGCCTTGGCTGAGCGTATGGGCGATCAGGCAAAAAAGGGAAATGCCATATCGCAGCTTGCTTTTCAGTGTTCTACTATAGGTGATTATGTGGAATCGTATAGTCTGCTGAACAAGATAGATACTACTAAGCTTGATGCAGAAGGGTATCGCAACTATCTTTGGGCTGGTCAGCATCTTTATGCTGAGCTGACTTACTATAGCAATGTGCCGTCATTGAAAGAGTATTATGCACAAAAGGCGCAGGTGATGAAGAAACAGATAGCCAGGATTTTTTCGCATACAGACGATAGATACCTGCAGATGATGGAGGAAGACTGTCGTAGTGCTAACGACCTGAAGGGTGCTTTGTATTATAGCAATTTGCGTATGAAGCAGGTAAAGCCTGGAACGCATGAATATGCTATCGTGGCTTACTATAGGGCGGTGATCTGCAAGTATTTCAATAAGGATGATGCCATCTATTACTTCCTTACCTCGGCTCTTTGTGATGTCCGTACGGCGGTGATGGATCAGGGCTCAATGTGGGAACTTGCCAATCTTCTGAATCAAAACCAAAAGGAGTTTGCCCATACCTATGCTTACATCAGGTTTGCATGGGATGCAGCCCGCATTTTCAATACCGCTTTGCGAAGTCGCCAAATCATGCCGTTGCTCTCTGCTGTTGAGGCTACTTATCAGAAGGAAATTACGCAGAGTAACCGGCAGCTTAAACTGATGATAGCAGTATCTGTAGTACTTTTGGTATTAGTATGTACCCTGCTTCTGTATGTAAACAAGCAGCGCCGTTGTCTTGCCTTGGCTCATAGGGAATTGGAAAAAGCGAATAATAATCTGGAACAAACCAACTGGGAATTGCAGCAAACCAACAGAAACTTAGAGCAGGCTTATGGCAGCTTGAACGAGAGTAATAAGATGAAAGAGGTTTATATTGGCCGATTCTTGCGTCTCTGTGCTATCTATGTGGATAAGATAGAAACTATACGCAAGCGCGTGGTGAAGTTGGTCAAGCAGCGTGAGTTGACCAAATTGATAGATATGATGAAAGCCGATCATGAGTATATCGGCGAGTTATACGATTACTTTGATGCTGCGTTCCTGAAACTCTTCCCTGATTTTGTAGAGGAATTCAATGCTCTTTTGAAGCCTGAGGAGCGTATCGTCTTGGAAGATGACGGTAAACTTTCTACCACCATTCGCATCTTTGCTCTTATTCGCCTGGGTATCGAAGATAGTTCTAAGATCGCAGAATTTCTGCATTATTCGGTAAATACCATTTATAATTATCGTGCCAAGGTAAAGAATGGAGCCATCTGTGAAAGAGATGAATTTGAAACAAAGGTAAAGCAGATCGGAATGAGATGATGTTCGGTATAAGTTTGGCGCAAACTTATACTGGGTGATAAAAAAGGTTCCTTGATGGAGGTTGATAATCTCCAGAGGAACCTTTTTAATTCTATTTCAGTTCAAACGCCTTTTTGAGTTTCAGCTGATCGGAAGCATTTCCGACGAGCGCCTCAAACTTGCCTGCTTCTGCCTTCCAGGATGCAGCTGTTTCTTCATAGAAGCTGAGTGCCTGCTTATTGATGGTGATGTTTACATCCTTGCTCTCTCCTGGCTGCAGGTAAACCTTCTGGAATCCCTTCAGCTCCTTGTAAGGGCGATCGACAGAAGCCTTTACATCATGGATATAGAGCTGGATGGTTTCTGCACCGGCACGTTTGCCAGTGTTCTTTACATTCACGGTAAAGGTGATAGAGTCATTCTGATTCATCAGATTCTTATCACTGCGAAGATTAGAGATGGCAAACTGAGTGTAGCTCAATCCATGTCCAAAGGCGAATGCAGGCTTGATGTTTTTCTTATCAGTCCAACGGTAACCTACGTAGATGCCTTCCTTATACTCCTCATCAATGATGTTGCCCTCAGTCTTGGCTCCACCTTCCTTGCGCCAGGTGCCCGGATAGGTGTTTAATGCGTGGGCACCCACTTCCTGCAATGAGTTTACCCATGTGAATGGTAATTTGCCGCTAGGATTCTTGTCACCGGTGAGGATAGAAGCCAGAGCTTCACCGCTTTCGCTACCGATAAACCATCCCTGTACGATACCTGCTACCTTCTCTTTCCAAGGCATAGCCACAGCATTACCCGAGATATTCACATAGATGAAGTTCTTGTTGGCTTTAGCCAAAGCCTCTATGAGCTTGTCTTGAGCGTATGGCAATTCAAGCTGTTTGCGGTCGTGACCTTCGCAATCCTGATAATCACTCTTGTTCAAGCCGCCAAACATCACCACGTAATCAGCATGCTTGGCTTTTTCTATGGCTTCGGCCATCAGCTCTGCCTCGCTGCGTTTATCATCCAGATTCTGTCCGGTAGTTACGCCATTGTAATTTCCGCTTACATCGCCTACATAACCTCGAGCAAACTCCACTTCCACATTATCTTTTTCCAGTCGTGATTTTAATCCATCGAGTGGCGAAATCTCGCGCTGTACCTTGAGCGAAGAAGAGCCTCCGCCTACGGTCATCATCTTGATGGCATTCTCGCCTACTACCAGCACGCGCTTAGCCTTCTGGGTGTTGATAGGGAGCACATTGTTCCTGTTCTGGAGCAATACGATGCCTTCTTCGGCAATCTGTCTGGCTGCAGCATAGTGACTTTCAGAACAGAGGAAACCGCGGGGACGGTTCGGATTCATGGTGGTGCGATAGAAGAGGCGCAATACGCGGCGCACCTTTTCATCCAATTCCTTGGTGGTGTATTTACCTTCCTGGATACCTCTTATATATGGTACGGCAAGGAAGTAATTATCGTAGGCATTGCTGGCACCCATAGTCAATCCGTTCGTCCATGAACCAAACTCCATGTCGAGACCGTTCTTCACGGCTTGGTCGGTATCGTGTGCGCCTCCCCAGTCGCTTACCACTACGCCGTCATATTTCCAGTCGCCCTTCAGAATCTTGTTCAGTGTCCACTGGTTGTGGCAGTTGTGTTCGTTCTTGTAGAGATTATAAGCGCCCATGATTCCCCAAGTCTTTCCTTTCTCTACAGCAGCCTTGAAGGCTGGGAGATAGATTTCATGGAGGGCACGGTCGCTCACGATGACATTTACCTGATGACGGTATTCCTCGTCGTTATTGAGACAGTAATGCTTTACGCAGGCTGATACTCCCTTAGACTGTAATCCTTGGATATAAGGTACAACCATGATGCTTGCCAGATAAGGATCTTCACCCATATATTCGAAGTTTCGTCCGTTCAATGGGGTGCGATAGATGTTCACGCCAGGTCCTAAGATCATATCTTTTCCTCGATACAAAGCCTCTTCGCCTAATGATTCTCCATAGATTCTGCTCATCTGTGGGTTCCAGGATGCTGCCAGACAGGTGAGGGCAGGAAAGGCTACGCAGGAGTCATTGGTCTGACCAGCCTGCTCCCATTCGTCCCACAATACATCAGGGCGAACACCATGAGGACCGTCATCTGTCCAGAAGTCAGGAAATCCCAAACGGGGAACTCCTGCAGAGGAAAACTTACTCTGTGCATGAATGATGCGAATCTTCTCTTGAAGTGTCATTCGGGCAATGGCATCGTCGATGCGTTGCTCTACAGGTTTGGTGTTGTCGAGATATACAGGCAACTGACCAGTTTGTTGTGCGCTGGAGGTGGCTATAGCCGCCATCGACAGTGCGCAGGATAGAATGAAGTGTTTCATGTTTCTGGTGAATATTATTTCTTATGAATATTAAATTGTTAGTTGTGAAAATGCGTATCTGTCATTTTCAGATGCAAAGTTACTAAATAAAAGGTATAAACCGAATGCTTGTAAAGCAAAAGTGGAAAAATACCAGCTGTAATTTTTATAAGTGCCTGATAGATAGTGTTGTATGAAAAATAGAAATGTGGCTAAAAGTGGAAATAAATGAAAATGAAGAAAGCGTTGTAGAAATAATTGATGGATAAAAAGGGTGCAAAATACAATTTTTATTCCATCCACTTTCAATGGTATGGGAGATTATGGAAACCTGTTGTTAATGAGGCTGTTATTGCGTTTTTGTATCGCTTTTGTTCCACTATTCTGTTAATGGGGTTAGGAAAACTCGAAAAATTCTATTATATTTGCAATCGCAAAAATGCCTAATCGCAAAAATGCCTAAGTGTGTTCTACAACTAACACGAAGCCAACCTTCGTATCAACAACGGAGAAATACTTCGCAACTAACATATATTAATAACGAATAAAATCAATTCTAAACTAATTTTCTAAATATGAAAACAAGAAGTCTATTGCTGGCGACTGCATTATTGATGTCGGCGTCAGCACTCGCACAGAAAAACACCTTCAAAGGTGTCGTGTTGGATGACCTGGGTGAACCCGTTATCGGAGCCACCATACAGGTTAAAGGCGTCAAGGGTGCCGGTGCAATTACCGACCTTGATGGTAACTTTGTCATCGATGCTGATGCTAACCAGACCTTGGTTATCACCTTCATCGGCTACAAGGATGCAGAGGTCCGTCCTTCAGCCAACATGAAGATTACTCTGAAACAAGACGACAAGGCTTTGGACGAAGTGGTTGTTGTAGGTTACGGTGTTCAGAAGAAGAGCGTGGTAACAGCTGCTATCGCCAAGGTGAGCACCGAAGATTTGGCTGGTAAGAGCCCAGTGCGTGTTGATAACGCATTGAAGGGTCTGGCTGCCGGTGTCAACGTAACTTCTTCTTCAGGTCAGCCTGGTGAGGGTTCCAAGGTTCGTGTACGTGGTACAGGTACCATTAATAACTCTGACCCTCTCTATATCGTAGACGGCATGCCTATCGAGGGTGGCTTGGATTACTTGAACCCAAGCGACATCGAGAGTATCGAGGTATTGAAGGATGCCGCATCAGGTGCCATCTATGGTGCTCGTGCAGCCAACGGTGTTATCCTCGTTACTACCAAGAAGGGTAAGATGGGCAAGGCACAGATCAACTATAACTTCTCTTACGGCTGGCAGAGCGCATGGAAGAAGCGCGATGTAACCAGCGCTACCGATTATGCAATCCTTCAGAATGAGCGTGCCGTAAACGGCGGTCAGGCTCCAGTTTTTGCAGACCCTTATGCATTGAAAGATTCCAATGGCAAAGCAATTAGTGGTTTCGGTACTGATTGGCAAGACCTTGTTTTCAATGACAATGCGCCTGTGCAGAATCATGAGGTGAGCATCAGTGGTGCCTCTGAAAAAATCAACTACTATCTTTCTATGGGCTATTACAAGCAGGAGGGTATCGTAGGCGGTAACTACGGACAGAGCAACTATGAGCGCCTCTCACTCCGCTCTAACAATATATATAATGTGATGGATGCATCGAAGGAGCGCAACTTCCTCAACAAGCTCGATGTAAACGTCAATATGGCCTATACACGTGTCAAGAGTACCGGTATCTCAACCAATTCTGAGTTTGGCTCTGTGCTTGGCAGTGCCCTCTATATGGCTCCAACATTGGCTCCAACTGTTACAGATGGGAATGTAGCAAAGTCTTATTATGACAAACTGGAAGATCCAAACGTTTATGATAGTGAAGGAAAAGTAATAGGTACACGTGATTTTTATGAAATTCCTCGTGACGCCAATGGTAATTACTATACAATTCCAGGTATGGCTGGTACCTATCAGGAAATGAACAACCCATTGGCTATGATGAGTATTCCTGCAGCCAAGAACTGGTCACATAAGTTTGTGCCTAAGTTTTCCATCGACCTCCAGTTGTGGGACAACTTGAAATATCATTTTACTTACAGCGCCGACCTCAGCTTCTGGGGTACAGACAGCTATGTGGCTTCTAAGTACTACTTGTCTGGTAATAACAAGCAAACCCACACCTCAGCTTCCAAGAGCTCTAGCAAGGGTATCAACTGGCAGGTGGAGAATACTTTGACTTACGACAAGACCATAGGTAAGCATAGTTTTGCTGTGGTGTTAGGTCAGAGTGCCATGAAGAACAAGAGCGATAACCTAGGTGGTAGCCGCTGGAACTTGGTGAATGTGAACAAGCCTTCTATCGACTATGCAACAGGTAACTATGTGCAAACTATCGTTACTGATGAAGAAGGAAAGATAATCTCTGTAGGAACTCCTACCATTCAGCACTCTGTATATGGTGGTAATAATGTGGTTCATACCATTTCTTCTCTCTTCGGTCGAATCAGTTACAACTATGACGAGAAGTATATGTTCCAGGCAACTATACGTCGTGATGGATCAAGCCGTTTCGGAACCAATAATAAGTATGGTACTTTCCCATCTGCATCTGTTGGATGGAACATCATGAATGAAAAATTCATGGAGAGCACTCGCGATTGGTTGAGCAACTTGAAGTTCCGTGCCAGCTGGGGTAAGAATGGAAACGATAATATCGGTGATTTCCGCTACACGGTGTTGACATCTATGGGTAACAATGTGCTTTTCGGCAAGAACGCCACCAAGTTTAATGGCTCTAAGGCGAATGCTACAGCCAACCCAGACTTGAAGTGGGAGGAGAGTGAGCAGACAGACATCGGCTTCGACTTCGGCTTCTTCGGCAGTGCATTGACATTCAGTGCAGATTACTATGTGAAGAAGACTAATGGTATGTTGATTACCATGCCTATCCCAAGTTATGTAGGTGAGACAAAGCCTATCGGCAATGTGGGTGATATGAAGAACTCTGGTCTTGAGTTCGAACTCGGCTACAAGTGGCACATTTCTGATGCTCGCTTCAATGCCAAGGCTAATGTAAGCTACTTGCACAATGAGTTGACCAACCTTGGTAATGACACTGGTTATATTGACCTCGATAGCTTCCAAGGTCTTTCAGGTGGTGGCACCCGTGGTAGCAACGGTCAGCCTTTCCCATATTTCTATGGTTATAAGACCGCTGGCATCTTCCAGAACATGGATGAGGTGAAGGCTTATGTCAACAAGGATGGTAATATGATTATGCCAGATGCACAACCAGGTGATGTTCGCTTCGTTGATGTGAATGGTGATGGTAAGATTAATGCAGACGACCGTACCAATATCGGTAACGGCACACCAAAGTGGACCTTCGGTTTCAACCTTGGTGCTGAGTGGAAGGGATTCGACTTCAACCTCTTCCTGCAGGGCGTGACTGGCAACAAGGTGTTTGATGCCACTTATCGTACAGATGTCTACTCAGGTAACTTCCCATCTTGGATGCTGAGCCGTTGGACAGGTGAGGGTACATCCAACAAGTATCCTATCTTGAAGGCTGGTGATGCAACCAACTGGCAGGTATCAGATCTCTATATTTGTGATGGCTCTTATCTCCGTGTGAAGAATATCTCATTGGGTTATACTTTGCCAAAGAACTTGACACAGAAGCTCTCCATCAGCCGTTTACGTTTCTATGTGATGGCGGAGAACTTGATAACGTGGACAAAGTATTGGGGCTTCGACCCAGAAATTTCTTCTGGTGGTACCTCTCTCGGTGTTGACCGTGGTATCTATCCACAAGCACGCACCTACACCATCGGTTTCAACCTTTCATTCTAAATGTAGAACATCTTAAAACATTGACAATTATGAAGACAATGAAATATATAGCACTCGGTGTGATGGCAGCCAGTATGACCTTGGCAACCACATCTTGTAGCGACAACTTCCTTGAGGTAGAGAACCCATCGGGTGAGCCTCTGGAGGAATATTATACCACAGATGAGCACATCAATGAGGCTTTGAATGCTGCTTATGACCCTATCCACTGGCCAGATTGGGGATTGGGACAGTATAATGCTCTTAATATCGATGCCGAAATCATGGGCGATGACTTCTGGGTAGGAGGTAGTGACAAAAATGATAACCAACAGTGGCATATGCTGTTTAACTTTGAGGCGAATGCTAGCCATACATTGAGTTCACTTTGGACAGTTGATTACTCTGGCATCAAGCGTTGCAACGACCTCTTGAAGTATATTCCTTGGGCAGCGGGTAATCTCACCGCAGAAAATAAGGCTTCCTATGAGATGCAAGGACGTGCCCTCCGAGTATATTTCTACAACAACTTGTGGCATTACTTCGGAAATATCCCTTTCTATCTTGAGAATTTGAACACTCCATATACAGCTCCTCAGTTGAAGGCAGACGAGGTGTATAATAATCTCATTAGCGAGCTTGAGGCAGTTATTGACTCTAAGGTTTTGCCTATGCGTTGGGATGA
The DNA here is from genome assembly GCA_900554835.1 of uncultured Prevotella sp. Lineage (GTDB taxonomy): Bacteria > Bacteroidota > Bacteroidia > Bacteroidales > Bacteroidaceae > Prevotella. The sequence goes on from USJD01000015.1 coordinate 20,034, forward strand.
CAAGAACAGCGGTCGTATGTCTCAGGCGATGTGCTACATGATGTATGCCGAAATGGTAATGTACCAAAACGATAAGACCCGCTATCCAAAGGCATTGCAATATATGCAAGAGATTATCAACGACAAGAGCGAATATGGATTGATGGATAATTTCGCCGACATTTGGAAGGAAAGTGGTGAATGGTGCAAGGAGTCAATTTGGGAAATCAACTACGAGGATGGTAACAACGAGCGTGGTTGGAGTTCTCCATTGGCTATCGGTGGCACAATTCTTCCTACTTTGATTTCACCTAATGCATGGCCAGGTGGTGATGGCTGGGTGAAGCAAGCCAGCGATGGTTGGGGCTTCTTGCCTGTAAGACAGGAAACATACGACTTGTACTCTGACAATGACACTCGTCGTGCAGCAACTTGCTGGGATTGTCGTGGAATGGGTACTGATGGTGATGCTGATGATACGCATTATCATAAGCGCTATCAAGATACAGGTCTTTGGTTGGCTAAATACCGTCCTTTTACTGAGAACAACGCCGATGCAGGTTTCGATGCCAATCTGAACTATAACAACAACTATCGTTTCTATCGTGTAGCCGAGGCTTATTTGAATGCAGCCGAGTTGTTGCTTGAGACAGGTGGTGATGCTAATTTGGCTAAGGAATATGTGAATAAAATCCGACGTCGCGCAGGAATCGCAGAGCTTGGTGTCGTAACCAAGGATGATGTCATCAATGAGCGCCACTTGGAGTTTGTTGGTGAGGGCAAGCGTTACTTCGACTTGGTTCGTACTGGTAAGGCTGCCAGCGTCTTGACTCCAGATAAGTATGGCTATCGTACAAATTCTTGGACAGAATCAAAGAAGTATATTCCTATCGCTCAGGCAGAGCTTGATTCCGACCCTGCTTTGGTTCAGAACAATTATTAAAACTTATTAAGGTAGAGGAACAATAGTTTCCTCTACCCCCTAATAAAATATTAACTTTAAGATTTCAGCAATATGAAAAAGATATTTCGAAATATGGCTTATGCTCTTCTGGGTGGATTGATGCTCAGCGCATGCTCCGCAGAAGAGTTCTCTGGAGCCAACGGTGAGTTGCCTAATGTAGCCGACTTCGCCGACAACTTCAAGATAGATGTTGACCAAGAGACCAACACCGCCAACTTCTCGTTTGATGGCAAGGCAGGCATTACTCCGATTTGGGTAATAGATGGAGCTTATTCTTCTGCTTTCAACCTCTCTAAGTATTATCGCAAGAAGGGTACTTACGATGTAGAGTGCTTTGTGAAGAACCGCAATGGTATCAGCAAGGAGAGCGTCAAGAAGCAGTTCACTGTGGAGAAAACCAAAATGAACGGCTTTGGGGGCTTTGTTGAAGACAGTGAGTTTAATCTGTTCAAGAAAATTACCTTCCCTGAAAAACCTTCAGCTGGCTATTATGCTCCAGGATGGAGCCAAATTGCTGACCCGGTTTGTACCTACAGCAATGGATGCTATACATTGAAGCTCCCTGAGGCAACTACCGCGCGTTGGCAAGCTCAGGTTCCTTTTACCAACTTAGGTATCTCTACTTCTGCTGACAAGCACTACGATTTCTCTGTCATCTTGACATCAAACTTGGGTCATGGTGGTGTGAAGGTTAAACTCTGCCAAACAGACGATGATGATGCTATCTTGATGGAAAAAGAAATAAAGCTGGAGGCAGGTGAACCAAAATGTCTCTTCGGCTCAGACTTCGACGGTGTGGACATCTCAAACTTGAAGATTGTCTTCGATTTTGGTGGCAACAAAGCTGGCGATGAAATCATGATAGAGAGCCTTGTATTGAAAGACCATGCCAATGATGACGGAACTGAAGTACCAGAGGAAATCAAGGTGCCTTTCGATTACAATACAGCAGGAAATCTCTGGAAGGCTGTGGATGAGAATCAATCGTTTGTAAATACCAATTGGTTTGGCGATGCAGGTTGGGGACCTATAGATTGTTCTCCAGTTATCACCCATGAGGGCAGTAAGCATACAATTGTTATCCCAGTTGAAACTCCAGCTGAACAATGGCATGCACAGTGGGCATTAACAGAGGCTCCTATATCTATTAAGATGGGCCAGAAGGTGGATTTCTCTTGCAAGGTTACTACTACAGCTAAGTTGCCTTTAGCAACATTTAAGTTGTGTGATACAGGTAATGATGACAGCTATTTGTTTGCTGATATGTATCAGAACGTCAATGGTGAATATGTGGTTCGCTATGACGATGCGACTATCCAAGGTACTGCGGCAGGTGATATGGAGAAAGTGAAGCTTGTTATGGACTTCGCTGGTGCTCCTAAGGATGCAGAAATAACTGTCAGTGACATCGTTTTGATTGTGAAATAGGATTTAGGTTTATAGGTTTCATAGGTTTATTATAGAATTAAACAGGAGCTGCTCCTATGAATAAGTGGGAGTGGCTCCCTTTCTAAATTTTAAATGACATGAAATTCTTGAAAATATTTTCCTTTCTCCTTTCGCTCATGCTGCTTTCCTGTAGCAGTAGTTCTTCTGACGGCGATGGAGAGGTAACGATATCCTGTTCTCCTACGAGCATCGATGCTCCTGTTAAGGGAGGTACTTATAAAATCATGGTAGTGGCATCTGCTGGTGGTTGGGAAGCGAGAGCATCCTTCCCTGGAGATGGTCCTTTAGCAAATGTATACTCTTGGTTTAAAGTGAGTGCCAGCGGTAATAACAAAGCTATGGGTATGGTAACTGTAGATGTGGAAGAGAACAAATCGCCAGTAGCTCTTGGCGGAAGTGTCGAGATTTCGTTAGGGGATAAGAAGGTGTTGGTGCCAGTGCATCAGGCTGGAAAACAGGTTACTCCTATCGAGGGTGGCGAAATGGTGATTCCTGAAGGCTACAAACTGGTCTGGAATGATGAGTTCAATAAAGGTTCTGAGTTGAATAGTACCGATTGGCGACATGAGGTGCAGAAGGCGGGCTGGGTGAATAATGAACTTCAGAACTATGCGAACGGTTCTGCAGATGGTAAGCGCGTAACAGAAATTGCTGATAACCGGCTTTATATCAACTGTTTCAAGGGCAGCAACGGCAAAATTTATTCGGGTCGCGTATATGCCCACGAAACCCAGGGCTGGCTTTATGGTATCTTCGAAGCTCGCATCAAATTGCCTAAAGGTAAGGGCACATGGCCTGCTTTCTGGATGATGCCTTGCAACAATGATTTCGGAGCAAATCCTTGGCCTAAATGTGGCGAGATTGATATTATGGAAGAGGTAGGTGTTAATCCTAACTATACTTCTTCGTCGCTCCATACTGAGAAGTTTAATCATGTGATGGGAACCCAGATTACCAAAGAGCGACTGACTGCGGGTGCTGAAGACGGTTTCCACGTTTATCGCCTGGAGTGGACTCCTGATTATATCAAGACCTACGTGGATGGTAAGGAACTGCTCAATTTCAATAATGACGGTAAAAATGATGTAGGTTCATGGCCTTTCAATAAACCATTCTATGTTATCCTCAACCTGGCTTGGGGCGGTGAATGGGGCGGCATAAAAGGTGTTGACGAAAGCGCCTTCCCTGTTCAGATGGAAGTGGATTACGTGAGAGTATTCCAGAAAAAATAAGGCTTGATTTTTTAAACTATATAAATAATAAGGTCTTAGGAGAAGTCGTACCTGCACTTACTCCTAAGACCTTTTTCTTTTTATTCTGCTTTCAGTCCCATAGACTTGATATATCCAGCTTGAGGCACGCAATTCTGAAACTTGGCATTCTCAACAAACTCCATCAGCAGCTTTTTGCCTTGTTCCTGGTTTGGACGGTTCTTGCGAATCCTTCGCCGATATCTGCCTTATCCAGTACGGTGGCATTCATACCGATAAGTGCGCCTTTTCTGACTGTGGCACCATGAACGATGGCACCATGTCCCACCGACACATCATCCTCCAAAATGCAAGGCATCGTACCTGTTTGATGAATGCAGGCGCAATCCTGCACATTCACTCTGTTTCCACATCTGATGGCATCTACGTCAGAGCGCAAAACCGCACTATACCAGATGCTGCAGTCATCGCCAAGAATACAATCGCCGGTCAGCACGGCATTCTCAGCGATAAAACAATTTTTTCCCCATTGAGGAGTCTTTCCTTCTACTGTCTTTATAATAGCCATATTGAATATATATTTATAGTATAGCTGCAACTTTGCGAATCTGCTTGAGCTTTTCAACCAAAGCATTATCTTTCCGGGCTGTATGCATATTGTATTTTATCTGCAGTTTCAGGAGAGAATCTGCAGGAATATCTAGTGCAGCCTCAAACATTAGAGCAGAAGTTGTGGTAATGGGACGTTTGCCATTCAGTATTTCATTGAGTACGGAATATCCCATACCGATACTTTCCGCAAATTTTCTTTGCGAAATGCCACGTTCTTCTAATTCATCTTTCAAAACCTCACCAGGGTGAGTTGGGTAAAACCCATCAAAGGTTGTTTCCATTTATATATGTTTTATTGGTTGCAAAGATAATACTTTATATTTAGTATTCGCTATTTTTGCAAATGTTTATGGTTTTTTATCATTATATACAATGATTTTCTGCAAAAAGTTTGGCGAAGAGCTAGATTTTTACTACATTTGCATTCATAAAAAATAGTTTTTGATTATGACTGCTAGAGACGACCGGGAAAGGGAAAAATCGATAAGAGAAACTATTGGTAAGTTTTTCTTTGATTTGGCAAAAACTACTTTCACAGCAATGGTGATAGGTGGCTCTGTTGCCTTAATAACAGGAATGGAGGAGGGTTTGCCTTATGCCATCTTGTTAGGTGTTGGTGTTATTTCGACAGTTTTATTAGCTGTTATTGGGTACTATATTTTAAAACATAAATAATATGGAAGGATTAATTATAATTTTAGGCGGTGTCGCAGTTTGCGCAGCCTTGTTTTTACTTTGGATGATGAAGACCAAAGCTGGTCAGAAATGGGTGAAGGAGTTATAAATTCATAGATGATAAATGCTTCAAAAGAAAAGCATTTATCATTCTAAACAATTAAAATGAGATAGAATTATGAAGTTAGCAGAAGCGTTAAGTATTAGAGCCGAGTTGCAAACAAAGGTCGCTGAATTAAAGGAGCGTATCAAGGCGAGCGCCAAAGTTTTGGAGGGTGATGAGCCATGCGATAATGTGGTAGAATTGTGCAAAGAACTGGATGAGGCTCTTGTACAGTTGGAAGACTTAATCTATCGCATTAATCTTACCAATGTTCAGACAACGTTGGATGGTGAATCTCTTACCAGAATGATGGCTAAGAGAGATGTACTCTCTATGCGTGTAAAGGCGATGCAGGACATCGTAAGATACGTTTCTGTTAATGATACTCGGTATGGAAGAAACGAGTTGAAGTATGTGCGTACGGTAGATGTAAGTCTTCTTCGTAAGCAGGCTGATTCATACGCTAAGCAATATCGTGAACTCGATATGAAGATTCAGAGTCTGAACTGGACTGTTGATTTGATAGATTAATAGTCGAATTGTATTGTTTGAAAAAAATACGGAGAGAAGATAGGGGCGACAAAAACTTGCATAGATTTGTTCTATCAAGTATAGAACTGCTTATCTCATTTATCGGATAACAACTTATTCACGGTGCATCTCTTGCATTGGGCATAAGCGCATTGAGCATAGGTGGGTGGCTAGAGGGCAACACGCCGGCATTTTGCATAACCATTTTGTTGACTATCTTTTCTCCATTTTTATATATTATGTAATACTCTTATGAATGACGAATATCAAATAATGGATAAAAATTTCTCTCCAATGCCCATTGCGGATATGTTGGATGGACAATATCACTTTGTGATACCATCTTTCCAACGTGGGTATCGTTGGGAAGAAAAGCAGGTGATAGACCTGCTTGAAGACATTAAACAATTTGCCAATGATGACAATGTGAAAAGCGATAGTTACTTTCTGCAGCCTGTTGTTGTCAAGGCTTGTAATTATAATGGTATAGATGCCTATGAGGTGCTTGATGGTCAGCAACGATTAACAACTCTTCTGCTTGTTCTTAAAGAACTTCTCAGAGGCTATATGACCCCTAAGGATATTCAAAAATATACTTCATTGTTATATGAGATTACCTATACAAACCGACCACAATTGAACTTCGATGATCCTAATGCGGCTGATAATATCGATAGTTATTATTTGAGTGAAGCAAAATATGTGATAGAAAAATGGTGTGTAAATAACGAGGATTTTACTGATATTATACGCTGCTTGTTTTATTCTTCAGCTAAGCGTCATGTGAAAATTATCTGGTATGCGATTGATGAAAATAGTAATGATATTATTAGTATCAATATTTTTAACCGTTTAAACAAGGGTAAGATTTCGCTCACAAGTTCTGAACTTATTAAAGCTCTGTTTATTATGGATTATGATTTGCGAGCAGAAGGAGATAAATTGCCTGCAGAGCAATTGGCAATGGAATGGAATGAGATGGAGCGCAAGTTTCAGGATGATAAATTTTGGTATTTCATCAGCGATGATAACCAGTGTACCCAAACTCGTATAGATGTGTTGTTTGACTTTGTCACTTGTCGTGGGGAAGAGAATGATACAGACTATTCGTATCGTGAGTTTCAGAAACTTTATGATTTCTGCCGTAATCAAGAACGTAATCGAACCAATGAAGTGTTTGTGAGTAGCTGGTCTAATGATGTTCATAGTATGCAGGATGCTTGGAAACAAGTAAGAAAGACCTTTGATCGACTTGTTGCCTGGTACGAAGATAACCTTTATTATCACTATGTCGGTTATCTCATAGCTGTAGGTTTTAGTCCATTGCAGATATATGACTATTTGGAGGATGAGAAACGAAAGCGTAAAGTTTTTGAACCTGGATATGAATGGACTATTGAAGACACAGAGAAATCTCTGCGTAGAAAGATAATGGAACGATTCAAACAAGATAATAAATTTATTAAAAAGGATGTTATTGATGAGTTCGAGTATAAGTCTGAATATGTTCCTCGAATATTATTGCTTTTTAATGTAGAGTGTTGTCGTAAGGGACAGAATCTACGATTTGCTTTTGATAAGTTTAAAAAAGAATGTTGGGATGTTGAACATGTTGATTCTCAGAATGATGCTACATTACAGGAATACGAAGATCGCTTGCGTTGGCTCAAAAATGTTAAGTTCATACTTGGTATGGAACATACTGATCGTGCGAAGGACTTAGCACAGAAGTGTCAGGATATGATAATCGAATTCACAGACCGAACAAAGGTAAACGTAGATAAATATAGAGAATTCTATCAGCTGATAAATAAATACTATTCAGCAGAGGTGGGAGAGAATGATTCGGAGATAGATCTTACAACAATGAAGAAGGACTATCTTAGTAATCTAACTTTGCTTGATAGTGCTACCAACCGAGAGTATAAGGATGCTCCATTTGCATACAAAAGGTATTGTATTTTGAAATATGATAGAAAGGGAGACCGCTTTATTCCATTATGTACACGTAATCTGTTTCTTAAGTACTATACGGATAGTGAAAAAGTTGCTTCATATCTTGATAGTATGCGATGGAATCGCACTGACCGTGAGGGATATATGAATGCAATACATGAAGTGGTAGATCCGATTTTTGATTCAGTAGTTATAGAAGATAAGGAGACCAAAATATGAGTAACAACTTGAAGAAATATAGTTTTAGTGATCTTTTGAAACTAGGCAAGCTTCGTATACCAAAGATTCAGCGTGACTATGCTCAGGGAAGACAGAGTCAGAAGGTAGACGAGATACGTAAGGTATTCGTACACTCTCTTCTTTTGGTTGTTAAAGGTAAACGTCCTTCAACAGAACTTGACTTTGTATATGGTAGTAACTTAAATAATGCATTTGAACCACTTGATGGTCAGCAACGCCTTACAACACTCTTCCTTCTTCATTGGATGATGGGAGTTGAACTGGTTATGCCTAGTGATAAAAAGCATTCTATCTTTACCTATGAGACTCGTAATACTTCAGAAGAGTTTTGTGATGAGTTGGTGCAGCATGCGGCTATGCCGTTTATATTGGAAGCTGAAGCCAAGAAAACAGCACCTTCTGTTATCATAACGGGGAGAGATTGGTTTAAGTGGGAATGGAGATATGACCCAACTATTCTTTCTATGCTTGTTATGATAGATGCGATATATAATGAGATGGGAGATAACTGGTCTATGGATTTGTCTGTCTGTCGTCAGAATCTTGAACATATAACATTTAATCTGTTAAATTTGGGTGATTTTGGACTATCTAATGAACTTTTCATTAAGATGAATGCCCGAGGTAAGCAGTTGTCTGATTTTGATAAGTTGAAGTCAACTCTTGAGGAAGAACTTCAAATTCAACAGGTGGAAACAGATGAACAGGGAAAATCTCTTGCAACTTCAGAAGATGAAGAGAATTGGCGTACTTTGATGGATGGAGCTTGGATTGATATGTTTTGGCATAAGTATGCTCGGCAGAGAATTATCGATACTGAAGCTATAGAGCCTGAAGAACGTAGAGAAGATCGTCTGATGGTAGCTAAGTTGTCGGAATTTCAATTCAAGAAATTATTGTTGCGATTAATAGCCTTGCAGTTATTCGAGAATGAGAATATTTCTGAAAAACTTGCAGAAGCGTCTTACAATCTAGAAGAAACAAAAATAGATAACTTGTTATATGCTTATATAGATAGTTTAACGGATCTTCGTAGTGATGATCAGCATGTGATTGTGCCTGTAACTACATTGACTTTGGATTTTAAACAGCTTATCAAGGACGTTAATTCTTTAATTTTTAAAGCTGCTGATGATATTTATTATGAGATTTCTTGTCTCTTGCCAGAAATAAGTCATATAGATAAGGACGAACGTTCTTTATTTGACTCTTTTTTAGAAAATAAAATACCAAATGACGTAGAACTAACATTCTATGCTATGCTTTTATTTCTTCGTGCTTTTCCTGTCTTTAAGACAAAAAAGTCTGAGGATGAAGTGATGCCTTGGTATTTTGATAAGGCAAGTCATAAACCATGGCTTAAAAATCTTGAATCATGGGTTAGGGCGATGCGTAACATTCTTCTTAACGATAATAACAATCAGCGAATCGATAAAATCTCGTATTCCAAGGAAGCTACTTTAAGTTTGAAGCAAATGATTGTAGATTTGGTAGCCTTTGTTTCTACACAAGGAATGAATATGGAAGAGGATGGTATGGTTGTTAAAAAGTTTTTGGGTTCTTTAGATAAAACCTACAAAAGAATCGACAATCAATCTTTAGCTGAAGAAAAGCTTAAGGCATCTTTGATTTTGAGCAACGAAGAATGGGAAAGGGAAATAGATACTGCCGAGCAACACCCGTATTTATGGGGACAGATTCGCTGCCTTTTAAATTGGTCACATAACGATTTGGATACATTTAAAGAATACACAAGAAAGTTGATAGAACTGCTCAATAGCATCAATGATAATAGTTTAGCCTATTATTCTGCAATTCTTGTCCTTGCTCCAAAATGTTGGGAAGAAAGCAATCGCTTATACCAATATAATAAAGATCGTGACAATAGTATCAAGCGTTATATGCGAGAGCTAACAAAGGAAAAGCAAGTGTATGGAGGTAATATTAAAATCTTAATAGACAATTGGATATCTAATTATTCTGACATGTCAGTTAAGAACTTTCTAGAGGGGTTGGTTGCTGATAAGATCAAGAGTAGTGCTTCATGGATTCAATGTATCATAAAAAATCCAACCATTCTTGATGAGGCATGGAATAAGCGTATCTTTTGCCAGGATGGTCATACTATCTTGGCTCAGCGTAAGACTCGCGATAGCCATTGCTTTGATCCTGTATTTATTTATCTTAGAAATATTTGTCATGAAAATGGTATTGACCCTCAGAAGTTTAAACTTTACGATTCCAAAAGTGAAGAATATGAGCATGCGTTCCTATTGGAGAAAAATAGTCATAAATATCTAGTCGAATGGTATGGTAAAGATGGATATTATTCAATTAAAGTTGATGATAAAGAGGAGGTTGTAGGCTATACTTCTGGTGAGCTAGTTTGTTTTATGGAGAATATTATTATCGGTTGACCATAGAAAAAAGGGTTGCAATCCTTGAAAGGATGGATTGTAACCCTTTATGCCTTTTTATGCAATTTTCAAAGCATTTATTTCAGATACTTTTTCAGCCACAAATCAAAGAACTTGTCATATACTACATAGGCATCGCCTTCTTGGGTGATGAAATCTTTTTCCAACAATCCCTTCAAGGCAGAGTTGACAGAACTTGGTGATGGGAGGTGGTATTTCTTGGCAAAGGCTCCGCTCTTTACGCTTCTGGCTTCGCCCTCTGCAGAGATGGCGATGAAGACGTTGCGCTGCTTTTCCGGCATCTGGCGCAGAAGGGTCTCGTAGGTGTCTGATGCCATGTTGAGATTGTAGTTGATGGCGTCAGCTACCATATCCAGCGTGCAGGTGCCCTGCTCGGGAGTCTTGAGGAAGAGGACATTCATTACTCGCTGGATGTATGAAGTGACACCACCGAAACGGGCGAAGAGTTCTCCGATGATGGCTGCATCGAGATGTTTGTTGCGCTCCTCGAACTTGGCTGTGGCAAACTCCTTATATTTCTCCACATCCAGAGGCTTCAGGTTCATCAGTGTCACGCTCTGATAGAAAGGACGGGCAGGGGATGTGAACATTTCTGCCATCAGATGGCGGTGAGAACCCGAGAAGATGAAGTGGGCATTGGTGCAACGCTGTATGTAGGTGCGGAGCAATGCCTCTATGCGATTGTCGGCATAGTTGGTAATTTGCTGAAACTCGTCGATGGCAACAAGACATGGCTTGTCGGCTTGGTTGAGATAAGCGAATATCTCATCAAGCGTAATTTCGGGATTTACTATGTTGCCGATGCCTATTCCCCAAACTGGAGCCCCGTTGATATCGAAAGAGATTTCTGAACGGAGAGAAGAGAGTGCCATCAGAAATTTCTCCCAAGCGCTTCTGCCTTTAGGGCGAAGTGCGTCAATGATGGCTTTGCCGAACATATTGACCAGATCGCTGACGGAATTGGTTGAATAGATGTCTATGATAAAAGTATAATAATCTTTTTGGATGACTGGCTGGGCAAAGCAATGGTGAATCAGCTCTGTCTTTCCGATGCGTCGAGGGGAAATCAGAGCCATGTTATTCTCATTGGTCAGCATCTCTGTGATATGCTGGGTTTCTTCCACACGGTCGCAGAAGTATTCCGGACCGGCGTAACCATTTGTGACAAAAGGATTTTTCATTACCATATCTATACCTTAATTATATATTCTACGGCTGCAAAGATAATGCAAATGAGCGCAATGAAAGCTTGCTTTCAAATTGCCGAGTGCAGCTTATCTTCTGCAAAGATACTACTTTTATTCCGATTATCATAAAGTGATTATCGTAAAATGATAATGAAATAAGGAATTTTATCATTTGACGATTATCATAAATTAATAATTATGATATGGAGGCTCCTCTAATGTCAATAGAAAAAAGGGTTGCAATCCTCGAAAAGATGGATTGCAACCCTTTATACCTTATTATATATATAAGAGTTAAGATAACTCTATCATATACTCTTTTGGAGAGGCCTTTTACAACTGAGCCAACTCTACAACCTTATCGACTGCAGCGCTCAAGCCGTCCTTGTTCTTACCGCCAGCCTGTGCATAGTGAGGCTGACCACCACCGCCGCCCTGAATCAACTTGGCAGCTTCGCGAATCATCTTGCCAGCGTTCAAACCGTGATCCTTTACCATATCATCGCTGAACATTACGCTGAGCATAGGCTTGTCGTTATAAACAGAACCTACTACGCAGATCATGTTCTCTGGCAATGCCTCGCGAACCTTGAATACCAAATCCTTGGCAGCTGCAGGCTCCATAGGCAATACGGCTGTAACAACCTTCACGCCGTTGATTTCTTTTGCATTCTCTACGAGCTTATCTTTGGTACGCTCTACAGCCTGAGCCTGGAACTTCTCAACATCCTTCTTCAAGGCATCATGCTCGTCGATGTACTTTCTGATGACACCCTCGAGATCCTTGGCATTGTTGAACAAGCCCTTCAAGGCTACGATGGTATCCTGCAAACCGTAGATAGCCTCCTCGCAAGCCTTGCCTGTCAAAGCCTCGATACGGCGGATGCCGGCTGCTACGCTGCTCTCAGAGATAATCTTGAAGAAACCAATCTTACCGGTGCTCTTGGCGTGAATACCACCACAGAACTCAGCAGATGGACCGAAGCGAACCACACGAACCTTGTCGCCATACTTCTCGCCGAAGAGGGCGATAGCGCCAAGTTCCTTAGCCTCCTCGATAGGAGTATCGCGGTGCTCATCCAATGGATAGTCGGCACGGATCATCTCGTTTACCATGTGCTCTACCTTGCGGAGCTCCTCATCAGTTACCTTCTGGAAGTGAGAGAAGTCGAAACGCAAGGTGTCCTTGTCTACATAAGAACCCTTCTGCTCTACGTGCTCGCCCAAAACCTGCTTCAGGCAGTAGTCGAGCAAGTGGGTAGCTGTATGGTTGGCAGCGCTTCCCTCGCGGCTCTCGATATCTACGCAAGCCATAAAATCAGCGTTTACATCCTTTGGCAACTCCTTTACGATGTGGATGCTCTGGTTGTTCTCGCGCTTGGTGTCGATGACCTGGATGGTCTCGTTCTCGCTAACGAGTACACCCTTGTCGCCAACCTGTCCACCCATCTCACCATAGAAAGGAGTGTTGTCGAGTACCAACTCATAGAAAGAGTTCTTCTTCTGAGTCACCTTGCGATAGCGGAGAATGTGGCACTCATATTCTGTATAGTCGTAACCTACGAAATTCTGGTCGCCTTCCTGCAATACCTCCCAGTCACCGTTCTCAACGGCAGCAGCATTGCGGGCACGTTCCTTCTGCTTCTTCATCTCCTCATCGAAGCCAGCTGCATCAACAGTGTAACCATTCTCACGGCAGATCAACTCTGTCAGGTCGAGAGGGAAACCGTAGGTATCGAAGAGGCGGAATGCGCTCACGCCGTCGAGCTGAGTCTCGCCATGAGCCTTGAGCTCGTCCATATCACCATTGAGGAGGTTGATACCCTTCTCCAAGGTGCGGAGGAATGAATCCTCTTCCTCTTTCATTACGCGGGTGATGAGCTCCTGCTGAGCTGGCAACTCTGGGAAGGCTGCACCCATCTGCTCTACCAATACATTGACGAGCTTGTACATGAATGCCTGCTTCTGGTCGAGGAATGTGTAAGCGTAACGTACGGCACGGCGCAAGATACGACGGATGACGTAACCTGCCTTGGCGTTGCTTGGCAA
>USJD01000016.1 GCA_900554835.1 uncultured Prevotella sp.
GTCTGGTAGTCCCATTGTATGACTGAATTCATGACAGAAAAGTCCGATACCATTGAGCAATGGCTTGCCATCAATCCAATCGGATGGAGTAGCATTCAACTCGTTGTTGATACCATATCTGCAAATCTTTTTACCATTCAACTTGAGCAAGTTGCTGGTTCCCGGGTCATAGAAATTGTAAATGCCTGATTTTGGCCAAAGGCAATCTGAACTATTGCCACTGAGACTCTCGCTATAACCAGCATATATGACATAAACCAAGTCAACATATCCGTCATTATTTTGATCGTAGTCAGCAAAGTTGACCTTACTTGAGACACCCTTGCAAGCTTCGGCTATCATTTTGTCAAAATAGGCATCTGTAGTACCGACATTGCTACCATAATATGCAGAATTCTTACTTACGGTAACAGGACCTACGATGTCAAACTGTGGTGTGAACTGTCCCTGACTCATATCATTGAAGTACTGGGATACACTGCCGTAGTTTACCATTCCTTCTGTTACATAAGCATTATTGGCTTCAGGCGCATCTTTTCCTTCGGCTCCCTTAAGATAATGGGTAAATGTGGCAACTGGATCTGATGTCTTAAATTTGACATCCTGAAATTCTACCAGAATGACCAAAGCCTTCGGTGAACCTGTATGAGGGAAATATGCAGGAGTTACTTTGCCGATAGGTTTGGCAAGTGCCTGAGGCTCTGCATTGAGCAAGTTGAGAAACTTCTCCTTGTCTTGGTTATTAATGACCTGTTCTTCCACAGTTCCACGTTCACCGGCATTATGAGCCAATTGTGGGGTAGCTTTCAGCGTTCCGTCTTCCTCCACCTGTGCAACATAATAGTTGCTGCCCACCTGTACGAGAAGTACATCGTCTGCGGTACTGTACCAGCTGAAGTGTTCATCACCATGAAGGCGAATGGTCAGTTGGCTGCCATCACTCTGGGTAATGGTAGTGAGTGCAGTATGCGCTTTTGCAGCAAAGCCGCTTGCGATGCCCATCAGAGCAAATGCAATGCTAAGTAAAATCTTCTTCATATAATGATTTTTAATTATTAATGCTAATTTCGTTTGATTGATGCTTTATTTGAATGCTAAATGATAACTTTATTTGTTTGATAGAATTCTTTATTTGAAATAATATTGTCCCTTCTTCTGGGTCTGGTGACCAAACTCGATGGCATGGTGCGGACAATGGTGGTAACAATTGAAACATGTGAGGCAGTCGTCATGATGCAGCCATACAGGCATTTTCCCCTTGCCGCCATCAATATCTCCAACGGGACAGACATGGGCGCAGATGCCACATTTCACACATTTGTCTGCTGTGACGTGAAAACGCTTGTCTGTAATGAGAATCTTTTCGAAGAAACCACCCACAACCTTGGTGAAAAACCATGGAATAGGACCTTTTACCAATCTGCAGATACCTTCTTTACGGTTGAAAATCTCCTCGCAGATTTCTTCCAGTTCCAAAGCTGACTTCTCCTTTTTCCGAATCTCCTTTTCCTTCGGATCAACATCCATGAAAGGTAATCCTACGTATGACTCAGGCATGATGAGAGAGTAGGAAGAGGTTACCTCATGCACTCCAATATTCGATAAGGAAGAATTGGATGCTATTGTTGCGTTGAGATTCTCTATGGTCAGTCCGATACTGTCACCAGCCGTGCAGACAGCATAGGTGTAAACGGGGTTTGGAACTGGCGATTCATGGTTGGGGTGCACTTCTTCAGTTGGTAGTTTGACCTGAAGTTTAGCTATAAATTCCCTGACAAGTCTTGGAACCCTCCAGCCATGAACGGGAAAAACGAAACCAAGCCGTTCACCTTTTTCCAAGATGAACGGCTCAGTATATTGGGCGCCTGATTTTTTGATGAGCCTCATTTCTTCGGCAATATCAATCAGTCGCTCATGTGTAGCTGTTGCCAATTTGATGGCAGCCCAGCGGGTATTTCCTGTGCCAGAAAAATAAAATATCATTTTTTAGTTTCAGTGCAATCAGATTTATTTCTGTTCTTCCACCATGACACCCTCGATGTAAAGGCGTGTCATCTCAACGTTGCCATTGCTACGAACGGTGATGGACTTCTTGAAATGACCAGGGAACATACCCTTGCCATTGTATGTTACGGTAATCTGACCTTTCTGTCCAGGAGCGATAGGCTGCTTGGTATAGGCTGGAACAGTACAGCCGCAACTGGCGATGGCCTGATTGATAATCAATGGCTTATTGCCTACGTTTGTGAAAGTGAAAGTAGTCTTCTGTACAGGAGACTTCTCACTGAAGTTGCCAAAGTTGTGTACCAGTTTGTCAAACTTGATTTCTGCCTGTGCGCTTGCTGTTGCTACCATGGCAACAAGCATTGTCAGCGCTAAGATAAATCTTTTCATATCCTTTATTTCTATTAATGTTCTACTTATGATTTTCGTATTTGGATGCAAAAATAAGCATAAAGTTTAGTATTGCGTCACTTTTTTACATTATTTAATTTATCTGCCGTTAATTACTCTTAAATAAATAGGCTTTTAGGGATAACCAATAGATTTTTTTGCTAAATTCGCCGATGTAACTAAAAACTAATTGCTTATGTTTATGAAACTATTACAGACGCTTATCGTTTTGCTTTGCTTTTGTCTGAAAGTTGAGGCGCAGATGATGGGTTCCAATCATGTAATGCGTGGTGGGGACAAGGTGGAATGGAAGCAAGTCTCATACAAGGAATTTCAAAGCGCAGGCTTGGGATGTGTATGGAACTTGAGTGACATGGAAACTTTGGACAAGAAAACAGATGTGGAGTATTTTGTTGATCCGAAAAATGCAAATGAAGTCATAGGGTTGGAGCAACATACGTGCTACTATTATACTCCAAAGTCTCAGGAAATCTTTCTGGATGGATACGAGAATAATCTCACTAAGGTTGTCTATGATATGCCAGAAATTGCATATTGTCATGATATGACTTTGGGCTATGAGAAATCTGGTGTGTTTGGTGGCTATTCCGTCTATTCAGAGAATATATTCTCCCGCATTTATGGAACTTATGACTATCGGGTAGATGGAAAAGGAAGTTTACGATTGCCATCAGGTAAAGTGCTGCGGAATGTAACCCGAGTGCATCTTTTTAAGACGATTAGCCAAAAATACCAAGATAACGTGAAATCATTGAAAGCTTTACGCTTGTTGGTTGACAGCATAGCCCCTTATAACGCTGATAGTATAGTTCGACATTTGGCGATGGATTCATGTCTTGTAGAGACAAACGTGTATAGATGGTATGCGCAAGGATATAGATACCCTGTATATGAAACCATGGAATCACACGTGAAAGGTAACAAATCACATTTTACCTTGGCTAAGTATTGTTCGCCGGAAAGTCAGGAATTACTAAATGATTTCGAAAATGAAAAGATAAGGTTGGCATTGTCCAAAGAGCAAGTTGATGAACAGGGAGAGAAGAGTACAGAACTACGGACTTCTTCTTTCAGAAAGCAATTATCCGACGGAACTATTTGTGAATATACATTGTCTATTGATGCAACGGGGCAAGTTGGGCTTGACTTGTTTTGTAACAAAAAGGTGAAAGCAAGTGTTGGAATATATACAGTGGATGGTATGGTAATAGGGCAACATGAGTTGGGTGATTTTGATGCTCATCAGAGTTGTAGCTTGTCTTTGGGAACAAATATTCGTGGTGTGTATGTTCTTGCTTTGACAGTAAATGGAGAAGTCTTCTCCGAGAAGTTTACGTACTAGTAATCTCTAAACATTTTAGTAATCCCTAAACATAATATAAGATGATGGGAAAACAGATGAAACGATATTTGCTTATAGCATCTATGTTGGCAACTTCGTTGTTGCCTTCCATAGCTCAGTTGTCCTCCGAGAATTATGTCCAAACGAGTACTCGAATAAGCGACAGCCAAATGCAGACTGTCACCCAGTACTATGATGGATTGGGACGACCGACGGAAAAGGTGGAGTATGGCGTGACACCTGATGGAACCAATCTGGTGCATCTCCAGGAGTACGATGGCTTGGGCAGGGACTTGCGGTCATGGCTTCCTGTCAAGACGAGTTCTTCTTTCCTTGGGGCTTCCGATGTAAGTTCCTTGTCTCAGCGGCAGTACCATGACAGCCGAGCTTACTCAGCTTTCGTCTATGACGGCAGTCCACTCGACCGTGTCGTGCAAGAGGAAGGAGTGGGCGAGGACTGGAAGAACCATCCTGTCCAGACGGAATACTTGATAAACACCAATAGTTTTCCCCTTGACTGCAAGTATTACCGTGTGTCTATGCAAGGCGAGTTGCTGGACAAGGGATATTACCCCGAGGGGCGTTTGAAAATTACGAAGACCACAGACGAGGACGGACATGAAAGTTATGAGTTCAAAAATCTCTCGGATAGGGTCATCTTGCGTCGTGCCATGCTGTCTGAAAAAGAGTCCTCCGACACCTATTATATATATGACTACCGTGGCAACTTGAGCTTTGTCCTTCCTCCGAACTATCAGGAGGAGGCTTCGTTGGACAAGTACGCCTATCAGTACAAGTATGACGGTCGTGGCAATTGTATTTGGAAGAAACTGCCGGGCTGCGAGCCTATCTACATGAGATATACCCGCAACAATCGCTTGGCTTTCCTGCAAGACGGCAATCTTAGGAAGCAAGGCGACTGGGAGTTTTATGTATATGACAAGTTGGGCAGAAAGGTGGTGAGTGGCATCACTTCTTCCGTCAGCGATGTCAGTGAGACCTATGTCTATGCTCAATACACAGGCACAGGCTTTCTTGATGGTTACGAAGTAGTAGGGGCAACGATAAATCCCAAGTCCTTGCTCGTCACCAACTTCTACGATGACTACTCTTTCATCGACAAATGCCAGTCAACCGAGCAGTCTATGCTTCGCCTGGATGCCAACCAATCCTTGGAGTCTGCATTTCCTTCCAATGCCTCCCCGAACGCTCGTGGTTACCAGACTGGCAAGAAGGTCTATCTGACGGATGGAAGTGGGAGATATGTTATTACCTCCCAATATTATGGTCGGAAGGGTAGGTTGGTTCAGGACCATACCTCAAATTTGCTGGGTGGCTGGGAGCATCGTTACACTTCCTATACGTATGCAGGTCTTCCAATCAAATCCGTTCATGTCCATACCGCCAATGGTAAGCGAACCATCCAGGAGAACTATAGCTATGACTATGACCATGCGGGGCGCTTGGTCAAGACCACGTATGGCATCAACGGCTCTCCCGATAAAGTCCTCTCTTCGTTGGATTACGATGACTTGGGCAGAGTCTTTACCCAAACGTTGCTCGGTAAGGAATCCGTAGCTTATCTTTATAACATTCGTAACTGGAAGACGGACATCATAGGACAAAACTTCAACCAATTATTGGCTTATAATCATAGCAATGGCTCCTTGATACCAAGGAAGTCCTTGTACAATGGCAACATCTCGGCGATGAGTTGGCAAGTGGGAGATGGCGTGAAGAAAGGCTTCCATTTTGATTATGACAGTCAAAATATGCTGACGGGTGCCGAGTATGGAGAAGGGTCTGCCTTATACGAGTCCAATGGGAACTACGACGAATACCTGTCTTATGACAAGATGGGCAACGTGCTCACGCTCTTGCGCTATGGCTTGCGTGATAATGGACAATATGGTCTCATCGACAACCTAAGCTACGGTTACAATGGCAATCAATTGCTAAAGGTCGATGATTCCGTGAGCGGTCCGTATTATGCTGGTGCCTTCCATTTTGTCGATGGTGCCGATGAATCGGTGGAATACACCTACGATGCGAATGGTAACATGGTGAGCGACAAGAACAAGGGCATCGGTTCTATACCTTATGACATCAACAACCAGCCTTGTGAGATTTCTTTCAGTGATGGCAGGAAGTCCAGTTATATCTATGACTCGGAGGGTAGGAAACATTCGGTGTCCTACAACCTGACAGCCATGACCTCGGCACAGCCTCTGATGCCAGTGATGCAATCTGTCAATGCCGTGAGTGCCAATGCAACCAACGGTCAGAAGACCATCAACTATTGTGACAACATCATTTACGATGATGGCGAGACGATAGTGTTGAATGATATCGGCTACGCCAAATATGACAAGCAAGGCAATCTTTCCTTCCACTATTATCTCCAAGACCACTTAGGCAATAACCGTGTCGTCATGAACGAGAATGGCACGATAGAGCAAGTCAACGACTATTATCCGACTGGTGCATTGATGGGTAGCAGCCAAAATGGAGAAGTCCAGAGATACAAGTACAATGGCAAGGAACTGGACCGACTCAACGGCTTGGATTGGTATGACTATGGGGCAAGAAACTATGATGCGGCTTTGGTTAGGTGGAATGGAATGGACGAGTTGAGCGAGAAATATTATCCATATTCTGTGTATGTATACTGTAAAAACAACTTCTTGAATGCTAAGGATGTGGATGGGAGGAGAATTGTCGTTTGGTATAAGGACAGAAATGGAGATGACAAAAGTTTTATTTTTGATGGTTCGAAAACAAAAGTTCCGAGTTCGCAATTTGTAAGAGATTTTGTTTCTGCATATTTCTATAACGTAGGCAATGGTGGAGGTCTGGCTATGAAAGAGGCTGCAAAGTCTAATTATGATTATAATCTTATGTCTTCTGAAAGTGAAGGCGTTGATGCTACTATGTATCATAATGAAGGTGGTAAAAATAAAACCATATTTTGGGAGTCTCGGAAAGGATTGCTTTTAAGTAATGGCAAAAGGCAATCTGCAGCAACTAGGTTGGAGCATGAATTTGACCATTATGTCGATGATGTGAAAAATCATAAAAAACATAGTGACAGGGCTGAAGAAACAGATGATAAATATAAAAATAAAGAAGAACGTCGAGTAATAACTGGTAATGAGGCCTTGACAGCTAGAAAAAACGGAGAGGGCATTCGTTATGACCACAAAGGTACAACTTTTAATGCTAAGAATTCCATAAGTATTTATTAACTAAACTAGAAACGATATGAAACAGTGTTTTTTTTTTTCTCTATTTTATGCTATTTGTTACTTTTGTGTCATGTTCAGAAACACATTGCATGAAAGTTTATTATTTTGATGCAGGAGTGGAGTTTAGTGCATCAATCCCAACAAATGAATTTAAAAAACATTTCAAACGTGTTGCAATTGCTAAGGCGTTTGTGCCAAAGCAGGAATTTGACAGTATCTATTATGGGTTTACAAAAACTTCGAAGAAAAAGTCTTGGGAACCAGAATGTCGTTTTTGCCTTACTGTTAGTTGTGGTGATGTTTATATAAATAGAAATAGCGATGCCTTTACCAAAGATAATGATAGTGTAAGTGTTAGTCCTAGAGTGGTATATTTATTGAGAAAGTATTGTGATTATTATAATAGAATAGAATATGAAGATTTAGAGTTTAAACATGAAATCAAAACTTTTGGTATCCCCGACAATTATAAATATAAACAGCCACAATTTAAGGAACATGGGAATAAATGTATTAAGCTTTATAGAAAATAATGTAAATAAAAATTTAAGTATTATCATGAAGAAGAATTTGCTTTCAATAGTTGGTCTCATGTTTTCCATTGTAGCGTTTGCAGTGGATGGCAATCACTATAATTACGTTCCCAAGTCTCCAGAGGCAGCAGCTTTTGACCGTGTCCCTGATATCCCTGTCAGCAACTACACAGGCTCTATGTCTTTCTCTATTCCAATTTATACTTTGGAATGTGGTGACATAACCTTGCCAATCACCTTGGATTACCAAGGCAATGCAATACCCGTTCGTCAGGAGGCAACCTGGGTCGGCTTGAACTGGCTGTTGAATGCAGGTGGGGCTGTGGTAACCCGAATAGGGGGAAACAGCGACTATGACGGAGGAACAAAATATAAGGAGGATTGGAAAAATTTGACAAGAAACCTGAGATTTTATCAGTTCCATATAGATGGAGGTGAGTTCTACAATATGTCCTATAAAATCAATGGCGCACATCCAGATTGGTGTGGTGATTATGGAAAAACTTGGTTTACACAAGTATATGGCGAGGAAGGACCAGAAAGAAATAGTCATGGGGATTTGGCCTTTAATTTATATCGGGAAATATTCAATAACGACTCAGGAGAGACTCCGACATTTCATGCGTCTTTTTTAGGTAACAGCATTACGTTCGTGTGGGATAAGTTGCGTCGTGAGTTTTTCATTACTGGTCGCAAACAGAATTTTCGAATAGAGGGAACGCCTACTAATGTAACGATTATTGATGGCAAGGGTATTGCTTATACTTTTGCTACTGTCGAATTCGCAAGTATAGATGGAAGTGATGTGGATATGTCTCGTATCAATAAGGATGCGACACTTTATTTATCTTACATCAAATCTCCATCAGGTCATGTCATTAATTTTAAATATGTAGATGGAGGTGAAATCAAGCCTGTTTATTCGGTGAATGAGGTACTTTACGACAGGAATTTTCCTACCAGTCTGGAGAATTACACCGGTATGCTAAAGCACGAACTCAACAGCAAGTGGCTATACATTAGGCGTTTGTCGCATTATTATACCATCCGTTCGAAGAGATTGAGTGAGATCAGTACAGACCAGGGGACTAAGATACGTTTCAACGTATCCTCCTCTCCACGCCTGGACTTAAACGGAACTTCCTATGCCTTGGATAACATTATGGTGTCTCAGACAAGCCCCAATGGTGAAAATGTCGTGAAACGCATTAGGTTTGGCCTTGGCTACTTCGGAAAGAATACGGTAGGTGGAAACACAGTCTATGACCTGTTTCGTGATACAAACAACCAAGATGCTTACACCCGTTGGTTTGGAACGGCGGATTTTATGTACAATCGTTTACGCTTGGATTCCGTCTGGGAGGAAAATCCACAGTCAAAAAGAGAGACCATCAACAAATATAAGTTCGCCTATCATGACGGCTTGCCATGCAAGGCTTCTGCGGCGGTGGATTACTGGGGGTACTTTAATGGGGCGGAAAACCTCAAAGGAACTTATCATGTACTTATACCTAGAAGTTGGGATGAAAAAAGCGATGCCGCCGTCTATGACGCAAAGTTCAGGGAAAGTTTTGTGGGTGCAGATAGGAGGCCCAATGCCAATTATGTAGCTGCAGGCATGCTTCGTACAATAACCTATCCAACTGGTGGCCGTGGAAATATTCAGTATGAGCCAAACAGTTTTACCAATTACCTGTACTTTGATAGTGAGAACAATACAACACGGAAGTCCTTTGGAAGCGTCCGAATATATCGTGCCAACCAACCTGGGTATTCGCAGGATGGCTCCAGTAGGGAAGGAGATTCTTTGTTTTCCATTAAATATCCTGGCAAATACACCGTACAAGTGTCCTATTATAAAAGCAATCAGTATAAGAAGGCGTATTGGCGAGAATTGATGGGACACCCCCTTTTGGTATATCAGATAGAGAGTGTGAAAGAAAATAATGGTGGCGAGCATGAGCAAGTAACAGAATGTACAGCTGTGTCTTTATCTGCGGCGGACACCCTGAAAGAGAATAGTGTGCAAATCATGAAAGACATTCAGCTCAAGCAAGGAAAGTGTAAACTTGAGATTTGGGGTGCTTTGAATAAGGAAAATGCTAGAGATGCCTTTTACGAGATATGTGCAAGCATTGATAAGGTGGAAGAGTCTTTTGAGACGAAGGGTGCAGGTGTTCGAGTGAAAGAGATAAGCATGGAGGAATCCTCGGGAACTGTCTTAAGAAAGAGCTTTGAGTATGTTAATTCAGACGATTCTCCCTCTGGTGTGTTGATGTCCCCTCAAATCTTTGCTCGTGAGAAAATGCTGTTGCATCAAACCAATGAGGCTTATATCGATGCGAATGGTGCGGTTGGTAGCATTCCTGCCCCTCGCCAAATCCAGTATTGGCAGGTTAGCAGCGATTGCTTGTCTCCCAATCCCGCCATTGTTGGCTATGGGCGTGTGGCAGTGAAAAATAGTGGCAATAACGTGAACGTTGGTGAGCATGTCTATAATTATTGGAACCAGCAATGGGGATTGATGGATTACATGAAGTTTTGCAAACGTATAGAAGACCCGAGGAATGGCTTGGTTACATCTGAGGAGATATATGATACGAGTCGTAATTTGGTACGTCTTGTGGAAAACAGCTACAAATTTACTTGTGTGGATTCCAGATGGTTGAGTGTTGTGATAGATAACATCTACCGAGGTCCCAATGCAATTGTTGGCATTGTCAATCCTTATTGCGATGCCTTGCCAACAGGATGTATGCAGATTTACCTTTACCCTTCCGCCCAATTCTCCATGTTGTCCTCTAGCAGTAAACAGACCGATTATAGTGGAAATATACGGCAGGTTGCCCAGCGTGAAGTTAAGTACAATCAGGCAAACGGATTGGACTCCGTGGTAATCAATACCCAGTCTGAAAGAGGCGACAAGTTGTTGGAGGAGACGCTCTATCCAAGTGATGTCGTGTCTCAGTCTATTAACCAAACATTGAGTGACAAGCATATCAACGAAGTTCCTGTGGAGAAATTGTCTTCCATAACAAATGACGATGGAACCCACGTGGCATCTGACATACGATATGAATATAATTCCTTTGGCAACGTGAGCGCAGAATACCAATGGAAATCCAATGTGGATGTGGAACGAGGTAACTTCTTGACATTGAAGGATAGCTATGGCTTTTCTTCCTTTGATAAAACCGCGATTTTAGCTTATAACAATGGTAACAAACCTCGCATGGTGCAAGAAAACGGTGGGGACATTGTTGTGTATCTTTGGGGCTATAGCAACCAATATCCGATAGCGGTCGTTAGGGGTGCTGACTTTTCTTCGGTATCAGCCTTGTTGGGTGGAAGCTCGGCGATAGATAATTTGGAGAGCGCAATGTGTCCAACTTTGGATGACATGGCTTTGTACGAACGCTTGTGTTCGCTGAAAGGTTGTGAGGTAACGACCTATAGTTACAGTCCATTGGTTGGTATGATAACAATGGTAACCCCAAATGGAGCACGTACGTCATATACATATGATGCCTTCTGTAGATTGTCATCGGTCTTGGATCACGAAGGCATAGTGTCTTCGGCAATAAAATATAATTTTAAGCGTTGAAATAGGTATGGGAAGTTATAAGTCTATTATGATATGTGCTTTGCTGGCAACTTCATTGTTGTCAGCTCAGTCTCAAGTGTCCTCGGAGAACTATGTCCAGACGAGTACGAGAATAAGCGACAGCCAGATGCAGACTGTCACCCAGTACTATGATGGATTGGGACGACCGACGGAAAAGGTGGAGTATGGCGTGACACCTGATGGAACCAATCTGGTGCATCTCCAGGAGTACGATGGCTTGGGCAGGGACTTGCGGTCATGGCTTCCTGTCAAGACGAGTTCTTCTTTCCTTGGGGCTTCCGATGTAAGTTCCTTGTCTCAGCGGCAGTACCATGACAGCCGAGCTTACTCAGCTTTCGTCTATGACGGCAGTCCACTCGACCGTGTCGTGCAAGAGGAAGGAGTGGGCGAGGACTGGAAGAACCATCCTGTCCAGACGGAATACTTGATAAACACCAATAGTTTTCCCCTTGACTGCAAGTATTACCGTGTGTCTATGCAAGGCGAGTTGCTGGACAAGGGATATTACCCCGAGGGGCGTTTGAAAATTACGAAGACCACAGACGAGGACGGACATGAAAGTTATGAGTTCAAAAATCTCTCGGATAGGGTCATCTTGCGTCGTGCCATGCTGTCTGAAAAAGAGTCCTCCGACACCTATTATATATATGACTACCGTGGCAACTTGAGCTTTGTCCTTCCTCCGAACTATCAGGAGGAGGCTTCGTTGGACAAGTACGCCTATCAGTACAAGTATGACGGTCGTGGCAATTGTATTTGGAAGAAACTGCCGGGCTGCGAGCCTATCTACATGAGATATACCCGCAACAATCGCTTGGCTTTCCTGCAAGACGGCAATCTTAGGAAGCAAGGCGACTGGGAGTTTTATGTATATGACAAGTTGGGCAGAAAGGTGGTGAGTGGCATCACTTCTTCCGTCAGCGATGTCAGTGAGACCTATGTCTATGCTCAATACACAGGCACAGGCTTTCTTGATGGTTACGAAGTAGTAGGGGCAACGATAAATCCCAAGTCCTTGCTCGTCACCAACTTCTACGATGACTACTCTTTCATCGACAAATGCCAGTCAACCGAGCAGTCTATGCTTCGCCTGGATGCCAACCAATCCTTGGAGTCTGCATTTCCTTCCAATGCCTCCCCGAACGCTCGTGGTTACCAGACTGGCAAGAAGGTCTATCTGACGGATGGAAGTGGGAGATATGTTATTACCTCCCAATATTATGGTCGGAAGGGTAGGTTGGTTCAGGACCATACCTCAAATTTGCTGGGTGGCTGGGAGCATCGTTACACTTCCTATACGTATGCAGGTCTTCCAATCAAATCCGTTCATGTCCATACCGCCAATGGTAAGCGAACCATCCAGGAGAACTATAGCTATGACTATGACCATGCGGGGCGCTTGGTCAAGACCACGTATGGCATCAACGGCTCTCCCGATAAAGTCCTCTCTTCGTTGGATTACGATGACTTGGGCAGAGTCTTTACCCAAACGTTGCTCGGTAAGGAATCCGTAGCTTATCTTTATAACATTCGTAACTGGAAGACGGACATCATAGGACAAAACTTCAACCAATTATTGGCTTATAATCATAGCAATGGCTCCTTGATACCAAGGAAGTCCTTGTACAATGGCAACATCTCGGCGATGAGTTGGCAAGTGGGAGATGGCGTGAAGAAAGGCTTCCATTTTGATTATGACAGTCAAAATATGCTGACGGGTGCCGAGTATGGAGAAGGGTCTGCCTTATACGAGTCCAATGGGAACTACGACGAATACCTGTCTTATGACAAGATGGGCAACGTGCTCACGCTCTTGCGCTATGGCTTGCGTGATAATGGACAATATGGTCTCATCGACAACCTAAGCTACGGTTACAATGGCAATCAATTGCTAAAGGTCGATGATTCCGTGAGCGGTCCGTATTATGCTGGTGCCTTCCATTTTGTCGATGGTGCCGATGAATCGGTGGAATACACCTACGATGCGAATGGTAACATGGTGAGCGACAAGAACAAGGGCATCGGTTCTATACCTTATGACATCAACAACCAGCCTTGTGAGATTTCTTTCAGTGATGGCAGGAAGTCCAGTTATATCTATGACTCGGAGGGTAGGAAACATTCGGTGTCCTACAACCTGACAGCCATGACCTCGGCACAGCCTCTGATGCCAGTGATGCAATCTGTCAATGCCGTGAGTGCCAATGCAACCAACGGTCAGAAGACCATCAACTATTGTGACAACATCATTTACGATGATGGCGAGACGATAGTGTTGAATGATATCGGCTACGCCAAATATGACAAGCAAGGCAATCTTTCCTTCCACTATTATCTCCAAGACCACTTAGGCAATAACCGTGTCGTCATGAACGAGAATGGCACGATAGAGCAAGTCAACGACTATTATCCGACTGGTGCATTGATGGGTAGCAGCCAAAATGGAGAAGTCCAGAGATACAAGTACAATGGTAAGGAACTGGACAGACTCAACGGCTTGGACTGGTACGACTATGGTGCGAGAAACTATGATGCTGCGTTGGTAAGGTGGAATGGGGTGGATGAGAAGTCCAGTGAATACTGTAGTATTGGTCATTATGTATATTGTTCCAATAATCCTGTTCGTATCATTGATCCCGATGGAAAGAAAATGGTTCTTGTGGGAAGCTATGCGCAAAGGATGAGTTTCTTGCAGGTTTTGCAGAAATTGACGAATGACAATCTGCTGATGAATCGTAAAACTGGTATAGTGAGTCTTTCAGGAAAACCTAGGTGGAGTAATCGTGGCAAGAAATTGCCTGTTGGGACCGGATTGATTCGTGATATTATAGCCAACAAACATACTTTGAAAATTCAAAGAAGTGCCGACAAAAACAAAGAAGATACCACGAATAAGAAAGCTGGGCGAACAAAAGGAAAGGGCTCAGATGCAATCGTTTCTTTTAATAAGAATAGAGGTACTCCGATAGGAGTTGCTGGTAAAAATGGTAATGCTGCTCCTGGTAACAATGTTTCGTTCTCGGCATTAAGTCATGAGTTAATTCACGGACTTAGAGATATGGAAGGCGTGTCTTCAAAAGATGAAAATGTTATTTATACGTTTAAAAATTGGAAAGGAGATTTTGTAGAATCAGAAGATTCAAGAGAAGAGGTTATAACCACCGGCTTGCCAATAAAGGAATCTTATAAATATACAGAGAATAAAATTCGAAAAGAACACGGGCTTCCTATACGAGTTCATTATTAATAGTTTTTTCGAAGGAAAGCACTTTCGTTATTATAATATAAAAAATGAATCATGAAAAAGAAATATTTACTTTATATGGTCTTATTAACACTATTATTTTGTGTTGAAGGATGTAGAGAAAAATCAGAAGAATTGTCATGTAAATTATTGGTTTATTCAAGTTCTTCTAGAACTTATCAAATTAGATTTAATGGTATGGACTCTATTGAAACAAAAGTCGGTTTAATGCAATCAAGTGTATATGGATATATGCTAAGAGGTTATCCTTCTGTTGGTAGAAATGGTGTTTTTGACTCAGTATATGTTATAAAAAAGTGTAAGTTGCCAAATGAGAAGGCAGATGAAATAATAAACTTGCTGAAGAAAATAAATTCTAAGACTGTAACAGATACTTTGGAAAGAGGTGTGAACGATGTTTTTAATTTTGCTTTGTATTTGCCAAAACAAACAATAGCCTTTGAGTTGGTGAAAACTAAGGATGAGGCTGTAAATCGTTTGTTGGAAATGCTCATAGATAACTCTCCTTATTATGTAAATATGGAAGCGAATATTTGGCAGGGACAAGAATATGAGGATTACTTAATAAAAGAATTTGGTAAGCATAAGTTGGTTTTGCCGAAATCTGCTTATGAATAAAGCATATATTTCTAAAAAGCAATCTAAAAAATAATTCGCATCAAGGAATATTTACAATGATTCCTTGATGCGAATCATATACAAATACAAAATTACAGGTATTTTTTCAGAAATTGCCCTGTCAGGCTATTCTTGCATCCAGCTACTTCCTCAGGCGTTCCTGCCACAACGAGGTTTCCACCCTTGTCGCCTCCTTCTGGACCGAGGTCGATGATATAGTCGGCACACTTGATGACGTCGAGGTTATGCTCGATGACTACAAGGGAGTGACCACGATCTATCAAGGCATTGAAAGCGTGGAGCAGGCGCTTGATGTCGTGGAAATGCAAACCTGTCGTAGGCTCGTCGAAGATGAAGAGGGTAGGCTCCTGATCTTCCTTACCGATGAAGTAGGCAAGTTTGACACGCTGGTTTTCTCCACCAGAAAGCGTACTTGAATTCTGTCCGAGTTTGATATAGCCTAATCCTACTTCCTGCAAAGGGCGTAAACGGCTGACGATGACGCGGCAGGAATCGAAGTCACCATTGTTGTGCTGGTTCTTCTCATCTGCAAAGAATTCGATAGCCTCGTTCACGGTCATGTTGAGCACATCATTAATATTCTTACCTCCGTATTGTACCTCAAGGATATCGTGCTTGAATCGTTTACCTTTGCATGCCTCGCATTGCAAAACCAGGTCTGCCATGAATTGCATCTCGATAGTTACATAACCTGCTCCCTTGCACTCTTCACATCTTCCTCCTTCAGCATTGAAGGAGAAATAGGCAGGAGTGAATCCCATCTGTTTTGCCAATGGTTGGTTGGCAAAGAGCGAGCGGATGGCATCGTATGCCTTCAGATAGGTGGCAGGGTTGCTGCGGGAACTTTTACCGATAGGGTTCTGGTCCACAAACTCCACATGCTTGATGGCATTGATGTCGCCTTCTAAACCTAAGTATTCGCCTGGTGCATCTGACACCAAGTCTAAATGGCGGCGCATGGCAGGGAAGAGGATTCCCTTGATGAGCGAACTCTTGCCGGAACCAGAGACACCTGTCACCACCGTAAAGACATTGAGTGGCAACTTGACGTCGATGCCTCTGAGGTTATTCATTCTGGCACCCTTGATTTCGATGAAACGGTTCCAGGCACGATGGCTTGTTGGTGTTTCTATCTTTTCATGATGGGTGAGATACTTGATGGTGTAACTATCAGGGTATTTCTCCAAGAGTTTCTGTTGGGCTTCTTTGTCGGTAGTGGAATACTCAGAAGCAGGACCGGCGTAAACCAGTTGACCGCCCAGGCGACCAGCATCCGGACCGATATCTATCAGGTAGTCGGCTGCCCGCATGATTTCCTCGTCATGCTCTACGACAACTACCGTATTTCCTAATTGCTGCAATTCTCTCAGCACCTTGATGAGTCGTGCTGTATCTCTGCTGTGAAGACCGATGCTTGGCTCGTCGAGAATATAGACACTTCCTACAAGTGAAGAACCTAAGTTGGTGGTCAGGTTGATGCGCTGGCTTTCACCTCCTGAAAGGGAGTTGGAAAGACGGTTGAGCGTGAGATAACCGAGTCCCACATCCAGCAGGAACTGCAGGCGGTTGGTAATCTCTGCCAAGAGTCTTTTGCTCACACATTTCTCATGCTCGGTCAGTTCCAGTTTGGTAAACCAGATCTGAAGATTGGTGATAGACATCTCCACGAGTTCTGTAATACTTTTGCCGCCAATCTTCACATAGTTAGCTTCTTTCTTTAAGCGAGTGCCGTGGCAATCCGGACAAATCGTCTTGCCGCGGAATCTGCTGAGCATCACGCGGTACTGTATTTTATATTGGTTTTCCTTCACCATTCTGAAGAATTCGTCAATGCTCACCCTGTCGTGTGGCTCACGATTCTTCTCAGAAGGAAGACCATGCCAAAGCCAATCTTTCTCCTTTTGAGAGAGTTCGAAGTATGGTTTGAAGATAGGGAAATTATAGGGTTCTGCTCTGCGGATAAATTCCTTGAGCCACATGCCCATCTTCTCTCCTCGCCAGCAAACCACGCAGCCATCATAAACACTCAGGGAAGTATTAGGAATGACGAGCTTCTCATCGATGCCGATTACGCTTCCGTAACCCTCGCAGGTAGGACAGGCACCTAAGGGAGAATTGAAGGCAAACATATTGTCTGACGGTTCCTCGAAGGTCATTCCATCTGCTTCAAAACGGGTAGAAAAATCATAGGCAATCTTGCTTGGCAAGAACAGGAGGCGGCAGGCGCCATCTCCTTCGTAAAAAGCTGTTTCGGCAGAATCCATGAGACGGCTGATATCATCTTTTTCTTCGCTTACGGAAGAACGGTCTATCACGAGAAAGATTTCCATGCCTGTTTCAGTCATCAGCTTTTTAAGCTTTTCGTCAGAGGCTTCAAGAAGATCCCTCATGCTTACTTCTGGCGAAAGCGTCTCGTTGTTATTGGCTTTATCCAGGAAGTCTTCGATGCGTTCAAACTCATTTTTCACCAAAATACGTGCATATCCTTCCTGAATATACATCTCCAGTTGCTTGCTGAGGCTTCGTCCCTCAACGATGTGAAGAGGGGAAAGGATGACAAATTTGGTGCCCTTGGAATATTGTCGGGTACAAGCTAAGATATCTTCTGTAGTATGGCGCTTCACCTCCTGTCCGCTAATAGGAGAAATAGTTTTTCCTATGCGAGCATAGAATAATCTGAGATATTCATAAATTTCAGTACTGGTACCCACGGTGGAACGTGGGTTACGGGAAATAACTTTCTGTTCGATGGCGATGGCAGGCGGCAGTCCCTTGATGAAGTCACATTCTGGTTTGCTCATTCGACCCAAAAACTGTCGGGCGTATGAAGATAAGGATTCCACATAACGGCGCTGACCTTCGGCATAAAGAGTGTCGAAAGCCAACGATGACTTACCGGAGCCAGAGACACCCGTGATGGCAACAAATTTGCCCTGAGGTATCTTGACATTTATGTTTTTGAGATTGTTAGCTCTGGCTCCTTTTATCTCAATATATTTATCTTTTGCCATTTTTTACTTTTTTACCTTTTTACTTTTTTACCCTTTTACCTTTACTCATGATGATAAGGTTCACCTTTTATAATAGTACATGCGCGATAGAGGGCTTCTGTGAAGATGAGGCGTACCATCTGATGCGAGAAAGTCATCTTGGAGAGGGAAATCTTCTCATTGGCACGGTCATAAACTGCCTGCGAGAAGCCATAGGGACCACCAATGATGAAGACAAGTCTTCTGGCAGTAGCCTGCTTACGTTCTATCCATTTGGCAAATTCGATGCTGCGGAATTCCTGACCATGTTCGTCCATCAATACAACGGTATCTGAAGGTTGCAGGAGTTTCAATATCATTTCCCCTTCTTTTTCCTTCTGTTGCTGTTCGCTGAGGCTCTTCGTATTCTTGAGTTCAGGAATAGTCGTAATATTGAAAGGCATGTAGTGGGTGATGCGCTCAGCATAGTCCTTGATGCCCGCAATAAAATGCTTGTTTACGGTCTTTCCGACCAATATCAGTTCAGTCTTCATTATTGTTCTTCACTCTTCGTTCTTCACTTTCTCCTCGTCCCTGTAATATCCCTTTCCAATCCGTTTTGGATTCTTCGGGAACCAGCCTTTCTCGCATCGCTCTCTCTGTTCAAAGAGTTCACCGATGCTCCACAGGCATGAGGCACCTACCACACCTAAAATGGCAGAGAAGAGCACATTAGCAATCAGGAAGGCTGCGCCGATGCAGACAATGCCTGCAACGAGAAATATCCACCAAAACCGGATGCCCGTATAATATTCAGTCTTCATCACGATAGGATGAAAGATACCTATTATTAAAAAGGTGGAAATGGCGATGATAACGCCCGTATAATATATTTCCATATTTTTTGATTCTTAAATTATTACCATAAAACTAATACAATATTGCTAAATATCAGCCTTATTCTATTTTCATTTCCGTTTCAAAGTGCAAAAATACAAAAAAAACTCCAAACTTGTTGTGTTTATGAAATAATTTATATATCTTTGTACTCAAATTATTAATAACATATATATAATCAGACTATGGCTAATAACGCAGAATTAATCAAGCAGTGTGAGGAAAGAGCACAGCAGTGGCTCACTCCCGCTTTTGACGAAGAAACACGTAATGAAGTAAAGGCAATGCTCGAGGCTGAAGATAAATCTGCTCTCGTTGATGCTTTCTATCAGAACTTGGAGTTCGGTACTGGTGGCTTGCGCGGTATCATGGGTGCAGGAACCAACCGTATGAACAAGTATATTGTAGGTATGGCTACTCAAGGCTTTGCCAACTACATCCTCAAGGCTTTCCCAGGTGAGGAAAACCTCTCTGTAGTGGTAGGTCACGACTGCCGTAACAACTCCCGTCTCTTTGCAGAGACAGTTGCAGCTATCTTCTCTGCCAACGGTATCAAGGCTTATCTCTTTGAGAGTCTCCGTCCTACACCAGAGATTTCTTTCGCTATCCGTGAACTCGGTGCTAAGGCTGGTGTGAACGTAACTGCTTCTCACAACCCTAAGGAGTACAATGGTTACAAAGCTTACTGGAGTGATGGTGCTCAGGTTTTGGCTCCACATGATACGGGTATCATCGAGGAGGTGAACAAGGTTACTATCGATCAGGTGAAGTTTGAGGCTAACTGGGATTTGATCAAGATTATCGGTGGTGAGATGGATTATGACTACATGACTGCTGTTCATTCTGCCATGATCGACCAGGATGTCATCAATCGTCAGAAGGACCTCAACATTGTTTACTCAGCTATGCATGGTACTGGTCGTGTCATCGTTCCTCTCTGCTTGCGTTCATGGGGTTTCCAGAACATCAATGTAGTTCCTGAGCAGATGGTTGTAGATGGCAACTTCCCAACCGTTGTTTCTCCTAACCCAGAGAATGCTGAGGCTATGACTCTCGGTATGAAGCTCGGTACTAAGTTGAATGCTGACCTCGTAGTAGCTACCGACCCTGATGCAGACCGTTTGGCTATCATTTGCCGCGATGACAAGGGTGAGTGGATGATTATCAATGGTAACCAGACTGCCATGATGTTCTGCTACTATATCATTGAGAACAAGAAGAAGTTGGGCAAGTTGAAGCCAACAGACTTCCTTGTAAAGACCATTGTAACTACAGAGGTAATTGCTGAGATTGCCAAGAAGAACAACGTAGAGTTGCGCGACTGCTACACTGGTTTCAAGTGGATTGCACGCGAGATTGCTATCTCTGAGGGCAAGCAGCAGTATATCGGTGGTGGTGAGGAGAGCTTCGGTTTCTTGCCATACGAAAAGGTACGTGATAAGGATGCTCCTGCTTCTATCTGCTTGATTTGTGAGATTGCTGCCTGGGCTAAGGATCAGGGCAAGACTCTCTACGATCTCTTGATGCAGATCTATGCAGAGTATGGCTTCAGCAAGGAGTTCACTGTAAATGTAGTTCGCCCAGGTAAAACTGGTGCTGATGAGATCAAGCAGATGATGACAGACTTCCGTGCTAACCCTCCAAAGGAGTTGGGTGGCAGCAAGATTGTAACTTGGAAGGACTACCAGACTCTGGAGGCTAAGCATGCTGATGGCAGTGTAGAGAAACTCGACATGCCAACAACAAGCAATGTGCTCCAGTGGTTCTGTGATGACAACACCAAGGTGAGTGTTCGTCCATCAGGTACAGAGCCTAAGATTAAGTTCTATATCGAGGTAAAGGATCCTTCATTCAAGTGCGCTGGCTGCTACAACCGTTGTACAGCAGCTGCTATGGAGAAGATCGAGGCTATCAAGAAGAGCTTGAACTTGGATTAATTCGTAGATTATATTTCCGGCGAGAGGTCATCCTGACTTCTCGCCTTTTTATTGCTCTTTGCAAAATGATTCTGCAGAATAAGATTCATACAGAATTATAAAAAAGAAACTCCCCAGATTCGTCAAGAATCTGGGGAGTTTTATTAGATATAAATTAAATAATCTCAAACAAATAGGCGGTGCTATTTTTCAATAGACGATGTGATTTGCATTGGAATATTACTTGCTCAAATTAGCAATGGTAGCAATCATGGCTGCGATGCTTGACATACTTGTACCGAGACTCATCGTTTCTGCAATACTCATCTTGCGCTTCAACTTGGCAGGAACTACAATTTCACAACCAGGTTGAACTTTAGCACCATGACCAACTTTGGCAACCTTACCATTCATATAGATGATATATGACTTGCTCTTGATGGCATCAGAAGCAAAACCACCAGCTTGGTCTATGTAGTAGCTTGCCCGTTTGCCCTTTTCATAGGCAACAGTATTGGCATACATCACAGCACCATTGATTTTTACGGTTCCAGTATATTGTGGAACGACCAGTCGGTCTCCTTCACGCAATACCAGGTCGTCATCGCAACCAGGATTCTTGAGCGCTGCAGCCAGGTCAATTCCTACAGGATATTCATCAGGAACATTGAATTTCTCCAATTCTGCATTCTTGGCTCCTTCTGCAGCTTGTTGGAGATTGCCGCTGTTGCTACTAGCTGCCAATTGGAGGAGGTTCTTCTGCTGTTGCTCACGCTGCATCTTCAGAACAGCTTCCATACGGGCTTTCTCTGTGCTGTTGGCTCTACGGATCAAGCGGGCTCCCTTGATATATGCTTGATTGGTTGCTCCACCAGCCTTGTAGAACAGGTCGCTGATGCGGGTATTACGCTTGGTGAGTGTGTAAGCTCCTGCAAACATGACTTCTCCCTCGATGCTCACATTTTCCAGTTCGTTGTATGCTGGACTCTTGCGAATAGAAACCTCGTCGAAAGGCATCAGAACAAAGCCGGGAGTGCCATCAATGACAAAACCATCCTTCAAGGAGAGGGTGAATGTCTGAGCAATCAAACTGTCTGGTTGCAATGCCTTGGCATCAGAAACACGGCGACTTACGTTGACATTCACGATGGATGCCTTGTCGGTCAGACCACCAGCCTGAAGTACGAAGTCTTCGATAGTTTCATTGTCGGCGTATTTATAGGTTCCAGGATATTGTACCTCGCCGCGAATTGTGATGGTTCGCTCTATCTGCTTATCCTGTCGGGTAGGGATGAAGAGCACATCATTCTCCTTCAACGGAATATCTGCCACCTTTCCACTCATGATACCTGCGATATCCATACTGATAACTTCCAATGTGCGGTCTGGTTTCATTCTGTGCATGACCGCTCTATTGGTGAATGCATCCTCAGTAAGACCTTCTGCATGTTCAACCAGAGAACGAACGCTGTTAATCTGTTCGCCGATATTGTACATACCTGGACGGAATACAGCACCCTTGATTTCTACCGTATTGGCATATCTTGGCAGGATGGAGTCAACGCTTACTGAATCGCCATCAGCGATGTGGAAACTGGCAAAATCGAATTCGTCAACATTGAATACGGCATATTCTCTTCCTGTCTTTCTGTTCACACGTACCGATTTCTTATAAGCATCACCGGTGAAACTACCGGCATATTTGAGCAGTGAATTGATGCTCTCGTTCTTTTTCATCTCATAGAACATCGGGCGTTTTACCTTACCCGTGATGTTGACCAGACAGTCGTATGGACCTACTACAATCACATCATTGTCTGCGAGTCGTACATTGCCTGTCAACTTACCATTGAGGATGTAGTCGTAGATATCAACTACAGTAACCAACCTGTTGTTTCTATATACCTTAATATTACGGAGTGTACCCAGGTCGTTGGTTCCTCCTGCCATGTAGAGGGCATGGAAAACGGTAGCGAAGGCTGAGAGGGTATAGGTTCCAGGAGCCTTTACTTCACCCATCACATTGACCATAATGGTCTTGGTCTGGCCTACTGTCAACTTGATATGGCTGGAAGAATATCTGCTACCTAACGTACCGCGCAATCTAGCATTGGCCTGAGCCACGGTAAGACCGCTGACATTCACCGGACCATACCCCTCGATGGTAACGGTTCCATCTGGAGAAACAGTACTCTCGATGGTTTTCTGGGAAGCACCATAGATGTCGATGATGACAGCATCACCAGGACCCAAGCGGTAGTTCTGTGGGGTTGCGATATTCATGTTAGGCTCAAAGCTCAACTCCTTATTATTAAAGATGTCGCGGCCGAAGACCTTCTTGCGATTGTATCTCTGTTCTGCCAGCAAATGACGAAGCAACTGGGTTGAATCAGGGTAGATACCATACATCTCGTTCTGCATGTCCACATACTCCTCGTCCTGATTGTCGTAAGTATGCTTATAGGAAAGGTCGCGCTGTCCCATGATTCTGTAGTTGCTATAGTTGCTGGCCTCTTTGTCAGCCTCTTTCCCATAATCATCACGAGTTTTACCGTTGTTGGTACGTAGGCGAGAGCTGTTTGATGAGACTTTTCCTGTAGCACTGGCAAGGCCGCCTTGTTTGGCTTCCTTTTCATAGCGAGTGCGTACACGTCGAATCTGAGAAATATCAACACCGCGTTGCATCAACTTGGTGACGATTTGTGCATTCGAGGTTCCAGAGTTGTGCTCCTTTACCACAAATTGCATCACTTGGTCGTCGGTCATGCTGGAAGATTGAGCCATGGCTACTGATGAGACCATGAAAAGCATGAGCGAAAAGATGATTAATTTCTTCATTTCACTATTAGTTTTGTTTTGTTTCTTATATAATAACTCAAAAATTCGCAATTTGTTGTAAATTTAGAGCTATTTCTTGAAACCGAAAATTCGTTTGATGAATTTCTTTACGACATTTTCTTTCTTCTGAGGGTTGACAATTGGAGTAGGTTTGCGAGAATTTGATTTCTCGTTAGCCTTCTTCTGTGCAACGCCTCTTCCTCTTCCGTTGCTGCCAGGACGTACGTTCTCTGGTGCATTGCTGCGCTGGTTGTTGTTGCGCTGTTCGCCGGTCTTACGATTATCCTGTCTGTTGCGGTTGTTTCTATTGTTGCGCTTTCCGCCTTGTCTTGTCTCACCTTCCTGCTTGCTTTCGGCATTCTGCTGACGGTTATTTCTTGGCTGCTGCTTGTTGGCGTTCTGCTTGTTTGCATTCTGCTGCTTTTCGGCGTTCTGCTTGTTTGCATTCTGCTGCTTGTCAGCATTCTGCTGTTTGCCGTTTCTGCCATTTCTGTTGTTTGGCTTGTTTGCAACCTGTTCGCCCTGCTGGCGAGGAGCCTTTTCCTGACGGTTGTTCTGTTTGTTCGGCTTGCGCTTGTGTGCAGTCTGGTCGCGGTCTTTCTGGCGGCGGCTCTTTGCACTGGTCTTGCCGTTACCATTGTTTTTACCAGGCTTCTTAGGCTTGTCCATCTTGACATATTCAGGACCTTCTCCACACTCAGCTGGCAGTGGCATCTTTTCTACCACTTTTTCCAGGAACTTTTCTATCTGCTGGAACCAGTAGATATCCATTTCCGTAACCAAGGTAATGGCTCTTCCGTCTCTATCTGCACGAGCGGTACGGCCGATGCGGTGTACATAGTCTTCTGTGTCGTGCGGAACATCGAAGTTGATAACTAATGTGATATCATCGATATCGATACCACGGGCAACAATATCCGTAGCAACCAGTACGTCAATCTGGCCGCTCTTAAACTTGAACATGATGTCATCGCGTTCTTGCTGAGAAAGGTCGGAGTGCATTTCACCACAGTTGATCTTCTGTTGTTGTAGTGAAGCAGAGAGCTGTTTCACCTTTGTCTTACTGCCGCAGAAGATAATGACGCGCTTCAGGTCACCAGCCTTGAAGATATCCTTGATGATGCTCATTTTCTGAGCCTCATAGCAGACGTATGCTTCTTGTTTGATTTTCTCGGCAGGCTTGCTGACAGCAAGTTTGATTTCTACAGGATTCTTCAGCAAGCTCTTCGCCAGTTCCTCGATCTTGGTAGGCATGGTAGCAGAAAACATGATCGTCTGGCAAGACTGAGGCAATTTCTTGGCGATGGTCATGATATCCTCAGAGAAACCCATGTCGAGCATGCGGTCAGCCTCGTCAAGAATAAAGAAACTTACCTTACTTAAATCTACATTTCCCAGACTGATATGGGTGATGAGTCGGCCAGGAGTAGCTATTACTACATCAGCACCCATACGGAGACTCTTCAATTCCTGGTCGTAGCGGTTGCCGTCATTTCCACCATATACAGCCACGCTGCTCACTCCCTGCAGATAGTAGCTGAATCCCTGCATGGCCTGGTCTATCTGCTGTGCCAGTTCTCGGGTAGGTGACATGATGATGCAGTTGATGGCATCTTCAGGGTATCCGCCGTCATCCAATTTACTCAGAATAGGCAACAGATAGGCGGCAGTCTTACCGGTACCCGTTTGAGCCACACCAAGAACGTCATTACCTTTCAATATCTCAGGAATACATTTCTCTTGAACAGGGGTGCATGTGTCGAAATGCATGTCATATAACGCATCAAGCACATTGTCATTTAAATCTAATTCGTCAAAATACATTTATAATCTCTTTATTATTATATATAATAATGTGTAGGTCTCTCTTGAAATAAGTGATGACCGTCATACATTATCTATTATTATATTATACAATCTTACATTATCTCGGTGCATTGCGATAGCAGAAATATGCTACGACGGCAAAGAGGATATTTGGCATCCATGCAGCAAGCATAGGTGGAAAATTGGCTTGTATGGCAAAGGTTGCCGATACGGTCTGAAGCATGATGTATCCGAAACTCAAGGCAAGTCCCACGCCGAGTGCCATACCCATTCCTCCCTTGCGCTTCTTGGCAGAGAGGGAGAGACCGATGATGGTCAGGATAAAGGAGGCAAAAGATGCTGCTATGCGCTTGTGGTATTCCACCTGATATTGCACCACATTGCCGGAACCTCGGTCTATCTGCTTGTTGATGTACTCCTTCAATTCTGGACTGGTAAAGGTCTCCTGCTGTCCCTTGGAATATACCAGGTCGGTTGGTTCCATGGTTATCAGCGTATCTTTCTCAGCACCGCTGGTAATATGTTCCTTCATACCTTGCAGCTTACGTACCTTCCAATTTCTGATTTTCCAATGGTACTTGGAATCCGAGATAGTATCGTACTGTACCTCCATCGCAGTGAGGTGGCTGACCAGCTTTTTCTCCTGAAATTTATCCAGACAGAAGCCATATCCCCTTTTGGTCGTATTGTCGTAGTGCTGGATGTATGCGATGACTCCACGGTCCACTTGCAACTGCACATTGTCGGCAGACGTGTTCTTAGCCTTCTTCTTATACATGTTTTCAAAGTTCTGTCTGATGACAGTACCATGTGGTATCACGTATGCAGACAGCGAGTAGGAGAGTGCAGAGAGCATGACACACGTCAGCATGTATGGTCGCATCAAACGCTTGAAGGAAGTTCCGGAAGCGAGGATAGCGATAATTTCTGAATTGCCAGCCATCTTAGTCGTGAAGAGGATGACGGCAATGAATACAAACAAGGCACTGAACAAGTTGGCGAAGTATGGCACAAAGTTGGCATAGTAATCGAAGATGATGGCACGCATAGGAGCATGATTCTCCGAAAACTTGGCCAGATTCTCATTGAAGTCGAATACAATGGCGATGGAGATAATCAGTGCGATACTGAAAAAATAATATCCCACGAACTTCTTGATGATGTACCAGTCTAATCGCTTGATATATCTGAAGAGGTTGAGATACCTGAGTACCTTCAGAAATCTCAACTTGTGGGCAGTCCATTTTGCAGCCTTTACGAGCCATGCGAAATGCTTGCCAAACCATCGCTGAAACTTGTATCTTCTGCGATGTTTCCTTATTTGTTTAAAATTCTTCATTATATTTCTTTAAATTCTTCGTCCTAATTGGTCGATAATGGAACGCTTCCACTGTACGAAGTCGCCCTGCTCGATGTGCTGGCGTGCATCTGTCACCAGTCGGAGATAGAAGGCGAGGTTGTGGATGCTGGCAATCTGCATTGCCAAAAGCTCCTGTGCTTTGAAAAGGTGGTGGAGGTATGCCTTGGTTGTTATGCGGTCGATATCGCAACCATCCGGGTCAACAGGACTGAAGTCCATTTCCCATTTCTTGTTACGCATATTCATGGTGCCATTGTAGGTGAATAGCATGGCGTTTCTTCCGTTTCGGGTAGGCATAACGCAGTCAAACATATCAACTCCTCGTTCGATAGCTTCCAGAATGTTCTGTGGAGTACCTACTCCCATGAGGTAGCGAGGCTTGTCCTTAGGAAGAATCTCATTGACCACCTCTATCATCTCATACATCACTTCTGTAGGTTCACCTACAGCAAGACCACCGATGGCATTTCCGTCAGCACCCTTGTCGGCTACATACTTAGCAGCTTCTCTTCTCAGTTCGGGGAAGGTACAACCCTGTACGATAGGGAAGAGACTCTGGTTGTAGCCATAGAGAGGTTCTGTTTCATCGAAGCGCTTGATGCAACGGTCCAGCCAGCGCTGGGTCAACTCCAAGCTTTTCTTTGCATACTGGAAATCACTTTGTCCAGGAGGACATTCATCAAATGCCATCATGATGTCGGCACCGATGATACGTTCTGTATCCATGACATTCTCTGGAGTAAAGAAGTGTTTACTACCGTCAATGTGAGAACGGAATTCGCAACCTTCTTCTCTCAGTTTGCGGATGCCAGTCAGTGAGAATACCTGGAAGCCACCGCTATCTGTAAGGATAGGACGGTCCCAGCCATTGAAACCGTGAAGACCGCCTGCAGCCTTGATGACCTCCAGTCCCGGACGGAGGTATAGATGGTAGGTATTGCCTAAGATAATCTGTGCCTTTACCTGTTTGCGAAGCTCGTCAAAATGTACGCCCTTTACAGAACCTACAGTTCCTACGGGCATGAAGATAGGAGTCTTTATCTGTCCGTGGTCTGTGGTGATGATACCAGTACGTGCATCACTTGCTTTATCTGTTACTTGTAGTTCAAACTTCATGATAGTCTTGATGTTATTTGTTGTTTTCTTCTTCTTCGTCAATCGTGAAATCGACAGGATGTTCCACCTTTTCGTCAGTGAGTGCAAACTTCCAGACATCAGCTACATTCTCTACATAGTGGAATTCAACCCCCTTGCGGTATTGCTCAGGAATTTCCTCTATGTCCTTCTGATTGGCCTGGCACATCACGATATCGGTGATACCAGCTCGCTTGGCTGCTAAGATCTTCTCCTTGATACCGCCTACAGGTAGTACCTTTCCACGGAGCGTGATTTCGCCAGTCATGGCTGTATTCTTGCGAACCTTGCGCTGAGTCAGGGCAGAGGCGATACTGGTTGCGATGGTGATACCGGCAGATGGTCCGTCTTTAGGAGTTGCCCCCTCTGGTACGTGGATATGGATATTCCAGTTGCTGAAAATTCTGTAATCTATTCCGAGCAGGTCGATATGCGCCTTGACATATTCGAGTGCAATCACGGCAGATTCCTTCATCACGTCTCCGAGGTTACCTGTCAGCGTGAGTTTCCCAGCCTTGCCCTTGCTGAGGGAAGTCTCGATGAAGAGGATTTCGCCTCCCACGGAAGTCCATGCCAATCCGGTAACGACACCCGCATAAGCATTGCCCTGATAGATGTCACGGTTGAATGGAGGATTGCCCAAGAGACTTGCTGCCTCGGCTGGGGTGATGTTGGTTGTTTCCAACATGTCCTCGTAAGCCAACTTGAAAGCCATTTTGCGCAAGGCTTTGTTGAGCTGTTTCTCCAACTGGCGTACACCGCTTTCTCGGGTATATTGTTCGATGATCTTCTCGATGGCAGCTTTAGAGAACTTGATCTTTGGAGTATATTTCTTGAGACCGGTATTCTCCAACTCTCTCGGAATCAGATGACGCTTGGCAATCTCTACCTTCTCCTCTGTGATGTAACCACCTACTTCGATGAGTTCCATACGGTCGAGCAATGGACGTGGGATAGAACTCAGGTCGTTGGCTGTGGCAATGAAGAGAACCTTCGACAAATCATAGTCAATATCCAGATAGTTATCATGGAAAGCCTTGTTCTGTTCCGGGTCGAGAACTTCCAGCAATGCCGAAGAAGGATCACCATTAAAGTTGGCCTGTGAGATCTTGTCAATTTCATCAAGGATAAAGACAGGGTTGGCGCTACCAGCCTTCTGGATATTCTTGATGATACGACCAGGCATAGCACCGATGTAAGTGCGGCGGTGACCTCTGATTTCAGCCTCGTCGTGCAAACCGCCAAGAGAAACTCTCACGTATTTACGGCCCATCGCTTGTGCAATGCTTTTGCCGAGACTGGTTTTACCAACTCCCGGAGGGCCATAGAGGCAGAGGATAGGGCTCTTCAGGTCATCACGCAAAGCTCTTACAGCGAGGTATTCCAGAATGCGCTCTTTCACCTTTTCCATGCCATAATGGTCTTTGTCCAAAACCTTTTTGGCATGTTTGAGACTCAAGTTATCTATCGTGCAGTCATTCCAAGGCAAATCTACCATTGTCTGCAGGTAGTTGATCTGTGTAGAATAGTCAGGACTTTGCGGATGCAAGGTGTCGAGTCGCTTGAATTCCTTATTGAATATTTTTTCTACATTCTCATTCCAATTTTTACTCTTGGCTTTTTCAAGAATCTCTTTCTTCTCTGGGCTCATGTCGTTTCCGCCGAGCTCTTTCTTGATGTTCTTGAGCTGTTGTTGCAGGAAGTATTCACGTTGCTGTTCGTCCAGATCGTTTTTTGTTTTCTGGCGGATGTCAGACTGTATGTCAAATAACTGTTTGAGTCTGTTCTCATATTTGAGGGCTTCAAACATACGGTCTGTCATACTATTCATTTCCAGCATCTTGATTTTTTCTTCTATGCTGAAAGGCATGGATGAAAAGATGAAATTCGTACGTACCAGCGGATTGGATATAGAGTTGACTGCATACTCTGCATCATCAGGTATCTCATCGTTGTCTTGAATCAACTTGATGGTTTGAGAGAACAGAGAGTTTTGCAAAAGTCTGAATTCTGTATCCGTTTTTTTAGGCCATTCTTCAGAAATACTTTCCACATATCCGCTATAGAACGGTCTTTTTGTATCGATACTTTTCAATTTGCATTTTCCCAATCCTTGTACTACGATGGTAACCTGACCATTTTGCTGACCAGGAAGTTCTACCATCTTGATGAGACGGCAGAAGACACCGGTTTCATATAAATCTTCCTTTTCAGGATCATCCAGATTGGCATCTTTTTGGGTAAAAGCGCAGAAAATAAGATCGTCGTTTTTCTGTTTGAGATAATCTACTACTGCGATACTTTGCTTTCTGCCAAGTATGATAGGGGTGAGAACGGTAGGGAAAATCACTAAGTCTCGGGTGCAGATAATAGGATACGTCCCGGATTCTCTATCTTTTAGCAATTCCGTAATGTCGCCTTCAAAATCGGCAATCATGTGTAATTGATTATTTTTAATATTGTCCATATTCTGTTATAAATGCATTTTGACTTGCAAAGATAGCCTTTTTTGGTGAATTTTGGGTTGAAAGATACAAAATTTAATATTATAATGTGTAATTTCTTTCTTTATAGACTGTTTTTTACTGAAAAGTAAAATATATTGCGTGTTTTTTCGTTAGAAAATTAAATGAAGCATGAATTTAGAATATGACAGGTTTTCGATTTAAACAGTTTGAGATATTACAAGACCGTTGTGCCATGAAGGTGGGAACGGATGGTGTGTTGTTAGGAGCATGGGCTTTTGGCGGAACCCGTATTCTCGATATTGGATGCGGTACGGGATTGATAGCCTTGATGATGGCTCAGCGTTTTCCTGCTGCCCAGGTGGTAGGTATTGATATTGACGAAGAGGCTTGTGGACAGGCAAGGGAAAATGTGGCAGCTAGTCCTTTTGATGATAGAATTGATGTAGCTCATTGTCGGTTGCAGGATTATTCCGGTGAGGAATTTGATGCAATAGTCAGTAATCCTCCGTTCTTTCAGAATAGTTTGAAAAATCCGGATAGCAAAAAGGCAATGGCTCGACATGCTGATACCTTGCCATTTAGGGATCTCTGGCAAGGTGTAAAACGCTTACTTTCTGAAAATGGGATTTTCTCGGTTGTACTGCCTTCTGATGTAAAGGATAA
This sequence comes from uncultured Prevotella sp., assembly GCA_900554835.1. Taxonomy (GTDB): domain Bacteria; phylum Bacteroidota; class Bacteroidia; order Bacteroidales; family Bacteroidaceae; genus Prevotella. The sequence goes on from USJD01000016.1 coordinate 31,137, forward strand.
ATTTGTGTCAGAAGCCTGTATGTCAGGATTTTACCTTGTTAGACAATGTGCTGTGAAGACGGTAGAACGGAAGCAGCCGAAACGCTATCTCCTGGCCTTTTCCAGACATAGAAACGGTGAACTGGAAAATGCCACGGAAATCATGATGAATCAAGATGGAAATCGTAGCGAATGGTATGCGAAAATAACTGACGAATTCTATCTTTAAACGCATCGCCTTTAAGGGATGGTTTAATGCGTCTGTTTCTATTTAAATATTCAGTTTGCGCTGCACAAGTTTGCTTAAAGCCTCCACTTTCTTGCTTTGCTTGTTGAAGTCATCACGCATGGCATTCAGGTCGTTAAAGAACTCTGTAAATGCAGTTTGGATAGCATTGGGCTTGCGGGCATTCTTGTCAGCGTATGGATTGACTATCATCTTGATGCCTTTTTCTTCAAGATGTACGTCAATTTCTGTTCCCGACATCACTGGGTCGCCATCATAGTGGATGACACCCGGTTGGCTTCGGGTGATATGAAGTTTCTTGCAACGGAAACTTTTTATCTTGGAGTTCTTGTTCAAAGTCTTGTTGAACATGTCGAAACTAACCTGTGGAGCTTCGAGTACATCAAAAGGTTCCATGATGATGACGTCCATCAGTCCGTCGCTCATGGAAGCTTGAGGGGCAATGTATGCATTATTGCCGTATTGGGAGGCATTGGCACATGAAATCAGGAAAGCCTTGTATTGTTTCGTACCGGTCTCGTCCTCTAATGTATAAGTTTCTGGCTGGTATTTCAAGCCTTCTCTGAGGATATTCTCAGCATAGCTGATAGGACCACGCTTTCCGCTTTCCGCAAATTTCATGCTGACAAAGGCGTCAAATCCCATGCCGCATGTACAGAAGAAAGGATATTCATTGATGACTCCATAATCAAGGTCATGAATTTCGCAATGATTGATGATTTCAATGCTTTTTCTCAAGTTCATCGGTATCAGGAGATGGCGTGCCAGCCCGTTGCCCGAACCGCAAGGGATGATGCCTAACGCAGTATCGGAATGGACGATGGAACGAGCCACTTCATTGATGGTTCCGTCACCACCTACAGCCACGACGATATCTACATGGTTGTTCTTAGCTTCGGTGGCAATCTCCGAAGCATGACCAGCTCTTTCTGTCATCCTAATCTCGTACTCGAAAAGCTCTTTGTTCAATGTTGACTCTATCAGGCTTGGAATGGCAGCCTTGCTGCTGGTGCCTGAAATAGGGTTCATTATGAATACTATCTTTTTCTTCATCCAAAGCAATATTTTTGTAATATGGTTTTGCAAAATTAGCAAAAATCCATAAAAAACAGGTTTTTATCCAATAAAAAAACGCTAAAATGTAACTTTCTTAGAAAAAAATAGGATTTATAAGTTCTTTTTTGTATCTTTGCAGCCTGAAACAATTGAAAATAATAAAGTACACCTATTAATAATGGGACAATTACAAGAAAGATACAAGAATTATC
>USJD01000017.1 GCA_900554835.1 uncultured Prevotella sp.
CAAGAACGGCTTCTCCGTCTTCTTCAAGGCTAACAATCTGCTCGATGCCAAGCGCGAGAGATACTTGAAGACCGTGAATAAGAGCAACTTGGAGTATGAGGGGCAGAAGAGCGATAAGACTATCGTGGGTACTTATAAGTACGGTAGAACCTTCCTGCTGGGAGTAAGATACAAGTTATAAAAGGTAAAAAAGTAAAAAGGTAAAAAAGTAAAAAATGAAAAAGATAAATACTTTCGCTTGCATGCTGATGATGGCAGCAGCGGCTATGTTCTCTACTTCTTGTGAGAACGATAATATCAATCCATACGATTACGTGAATAATGGTGGAAATGGAAGTAATGAGAACCTGGGTTCTAAAGATGTGATTACAACTCAGGTGGCTGAATATCCTGTAGGTTCTCTGGTTTGGAGCAAGGATACTACCCTCAGCGAGAGCGTGGAGATTCCTGTGGGTACTTCGCTCTACATCGAACCGGGCGTAACCGTTACCTGCAAATCTGAGGTTCAGGTGCCTGTGGAAATCGTAGTATTGGGTAATCTCTATTGCATGGGTACTGCCGAAAAACCTGTCACCTTTACTTCTGATACCAAGAAGCCTGCTGATTGGGGTGGTATCATCTGCGGATACAATTCTGAGGAGGTGGTACTCAATCATGTGGAAGTGGCTTATGCTTGTGCAACTCCTACCGAGAGTTCTGCTTCTTTCCAGAACCATCTTTTCAAGACTACTATCGATGGTGGTGTGCCTGCTTTCCATTTCTGTAATGTGAATGGTAAGTTAGTGATGGATAACTGTTTCTTCCACGACAACTATAACGACCAGACTTACTTTACTGGCGGTAATGGTGTGATTATCAACAATATCTTCGCCGATAGCGGAAATGCAGCTGATGGTGGTGAGGCTATCAACGTGAAGGCTGGTTGCAAACTCGATGTTGCCAACAATATCATCTACAACGCCTGCACCAACGCCTTCAAACTCTCTAATGCAGGTAATAGCGAGACCATTCCACTTACCGAAATGACCGTTTACAATAATACCGTAGTCGATTGCGGATGGCGCCGTGCCAAAAACAAAAAGGGTGGTTCTGTATGGGTAGAGAAGGCTGCCAAACCTATCTTCGTGAACAATCTCATCTATGATTCACGTTTCGGTTTGAAGCAGCCAAAGAAGGATGGTGCTGATATGGAGCATAGTCGTCTGACTCCAAACTACTACTTTGCATCAACAGAAACAGGAGTAGAGCAGATGGCGAAGGATGCAAACCTCGGTATCTGGTATGATACAGATATCAAGAGTAGCGTGGCAGGTCAGCTCAATCCACTCTTCAAGAACTTCAAGCAGAGTGATAAGATGAATATCAATTGTGAGATAGATCTTCAGGAGAAGGGTGCTCCTCTTGCTTTCGATAAGACTTGGAATTTCGAATATCAGGATAATAGTCCTGCACTCTCTGGTGGTGTGACGGACTTTTCTCCTCTTTTCCCTAACGGTTTGCCATTCTTCGGTCTGAAGAAAGTGAATTTCCTCGATACCAAGAATGATATGAACTATTATTTCTCCGCTCCGTTGCCACGTGCAAGATTCGGAGCCTGGAGATAAAACATTATCTGATATTTATCATGACAGAATGTATGGTATAATAGAAAAGTAAACAGATAGAAAAAAGTCCTTTAGCGAAACAAGTGAGAACTTGCTGCTAAAGGACTTTTTTATTTTATAGGACTCCTCAAGCTTTTCTTTTTAGCTTAATTCTAATCCTTTCTTTTAGCTTAATTCTAATCTTTTCTTTTCGATTAAATCTAATCTTTTCTTTTTCGCTTAATTCTAAGCCTTTCTTTTCACTTAATTCTAATTCTTTCTTTTCGAGATTTCCCTTTTTTATTTCAGTATTCCCTTACTTTATATATTTCAGTATTCCCTTACTTTATATATTTCAGTATTTCCCGGCTCTTTCTTCCCTCCTTGGCAGGAATTGGCATGAAACCTTCCGTAAGTCCCGTTTTCTCGGTCATCGCCTGAAATACGGAAGCGGCATAGTTGGAGAGTTTCAACTTATCCAGTTCTTCCTTGATGGCATCCTCATCATAATCGTCGGCATACAATAGCGTGTGAAGGTCATCCAGATACTTCTGTGGAATGTTCTTGTGAGGCATTCGGCTCTTGACCTGCAGCACTTGCGAGATGATGGCATCCTGGGTCAGTTGGGCAATAGCCTCTGCCTTGCGGCGCTCAAACTCATCAAAGGTAAGCGTGTCGGCCTCGCCCCAGTCTTCCATCATCGAAGCTGCAGAAGTAAGATGACTGTAACCGAAGTAACGGATGAGGGAAACGTTCTTGTTCCACGCCAACTTTTCCAGGTAAGCCTTTTCTAATGGGGTAGTGGCGATGAGAAGGTCGGCCTTGCTATACATGCTTTTCTGATAGCATGCAGTCTGCAGGCTGCGCTTCAACCAAGGATTTTTGCAGTTGCGCTCAGAAACATCGCCCAGCGGACAAACGATGTATGGAATGCCCATCTTGCGCGATTTCTTCGCCAGTTGGGCACCCTGCATTGTCCATGCTCCTAAAATCAATACTACATCGGCATCAGTCAACTTGTCTGTGATGTCGAGTTTCTGGCTTATTGCTTCTGTGTATGGTTCATACATCTTCAGCAATTTCTTCTCTTTGGAAATGAACAAATATACTTTCATCGTTTACTTTAATTTTATAACTATAAGTATTTGTATTTTAAGTATTTCGATTATTTTGTCTTGTCTTCAAGTCTCTACTTCCAGCCTTCCGTCTTTTACTTCCTGTTTTCTGTCTCCAGTTTCAAATTCTTCCAGCCTTCAATTTCAAAGCCTTCAATTTTAAAACCTTCAACCTTTACAACTTATGGCTGGTGAAATCGTTTTTGTCAGCTCGCCAGTATCTGATTTTGTTGGCAAGATTTCTCCAGATGATTCCATATTCGTAGAACGGCAACTTGATTATAGCCAAGTCTTCATCAAAATGCTTGATGGCCTTGTGGGCGATGAGCATGCGGATGACGAAGAGGAGGATAAGCGAGAATCCCGCACAACCTGTAAGAATCCAGTCTTGGGCATAAATACTCCATGCCAATGCTGCTATAGATGCGAGAAGACTCAGATGAGGCAACAGGTGGTCGAAGAAGAGGAGGGTGCGCATGGACTTGACTCTGTTGAGCGACTTGAGTGAAGCCTGCAGATAGAGGTGGATGTTGTGCCAAGACTTGTTGGAAGGTTCATCATGGATGAGCCAGGCTTGGCGGCCCAGTTCTACAGCCGTATCGCCACATTCAGCATACTTGTTGACCAGGAAGTCGTATTCGCCTCTGATATACTCCAGGTTGCCCTGATAGCCCTGTCCTTCCATAAAATCGCTCTTGCGGAAGGCCACGTTAGGCATGTGGGTGCGGTAGGCATAGGAATGCTGGGCACGGCGGAGCAGATAGAATGCCCTGCGGATGCTCTCGAAACGGCGGATGCGCTTGGTTTCTTCATCAAAAGTCACATAGCCCAAAACCAGATGGTTGGATGTGCAGAATTGCTGGGTCATAGCGGCAAGCCATTGGTTGCTTTCCGGTCTGCAAGTAGGTTCTGTCAGAATAATCCACTCGTATTTGGCTGCTTTCACACCCAAAGTAATCTGCAACTTCTTACGGCTCATGTAGCGTGAACTCTCAGGAATATACGTGTAGTAGAGGTGAGGATTCTGAGCTGCCGTACGCTTCAGGAAGTCGATGGTATCTACGTCGGTACTTTGGCTTACTACGATAACCTGGTAGTCGGCAGCATACTGCTGGTTGAGAAACATCGGCAGATTTCGCTCCAGCTCCGGCAGGTTGTCATGAGCTGTAATGAGAATTGTAACTGGTTCTGCATTTTCTTTTTGAGATAATTCAGCTTCATTTCCTTCTTGAGATGATTCAGCCTCATTTCTCTCTTGAGTTGATTCAGCTTTATTTCTTTCCGTCTCAGGAAAGCGCAACGAGCGCAGGAATGGATTTACCAGCGATCCGAGGATAGCCAATAAAACCACTACTGCGCCTGCTATGATAGTAGTTATACTAATTGTTATCATTTCTTTTCTCGTAATAAGGAAATCATTCCTCGTAATGAAGAAATCTCCCTCGTGATGAAGTATTCATTCATAGAAAGAGGAATTATAATATGAGAAATCATTCATCATATGAGGAAATCATTCCTTTTTATTTTTAAAGATCTTCTGTAATGTAGCCCTTTGGCAACTGGCGGCAGTTGTACTGGCTTGCCATGATTTCACCATAGGCTCCTGCGGAACGAAGGGCTATCAAATCGCCACGATGGGTCTTGTTCAGGTCGATTGCCTTGGCGAAGACATCGCTCGATTCGCAGATAGGTCCTACTACATCGTAAGTTTCTACAGGCTCGTCGCTTGAGATATTCTCTATCTTGTGGTAAGCCTGGTAGAGGGCTGGGCGGATGAGATCGGTCATTCCTGCATCGACGATGGCAAACTGCTTGGCGGTTCCCTGCTTGATGTAGAGGGTCTTGGTGATGAGTGAACCCATCTGACCAACTACGGCACGGCCCAACTCGAAATGAACCTTCTGACCATCACGCAACTTCAACTTCTTGGCATAAGTATCGAAATAAGCCTTGAAATCAGGGATTGGCACGCGGTTTGGATGATTGTAGTCTATGCCGAGACCACCACCCACATTAATGTTCTTTACTACAATATGATGAGCCTCCAACTGGTTCTGCAATTCGTTGATACGGTTGCAGAGAGCCTCGAAGTCACCCATGTCAAGTATCTGACTACCAATATGGAAATGCAATCCTAAGAACTTGATGTTCTTCATTTTGGAAGCCTCCTCGATGACGCTCTCCATGTCGCGCATGGCAATACCAAATTTGTTTTCAGCCAAGCCCGTGGTAATGTTGGCATGTGTATGGGCGCCAACGTCAGGATTGATGCGGAAGCAAACCTGCGCTATCTTGTTCTGCTTTTCGGCAAGTTCGTTGATTACCTCAAGTTCCGGAATGCTTTCTACATTAAAGCAGAATATTCCTTTCTCCAGTCCGAGGTTGATTTCCCAATCACTCTTACCTACGCCAGCATAAACAATCTTGTTGGCAGGGAAACCTGCGTTGATGGCTGCCTGAATCTCTCCTCCGCTCACACAGTCGGCACCTAATTCAGCCTGGCAGATGACGTTGAGCACCTTAGGGTTGGCATTAGCTTTCACAGCATAATGTACTTCGAAACCTGGGTGCTTGCCTGCCTCCTCGTTGATAGTCTTGAGGGTACGGCGCAACAGGTCTGTGTCGTAATAGTAGAACGGAGTCTGTATCTCCTGAAACTTATCTATCGGAAATGTACCTTTCATTTCGCTTAGTCTTAAATTAATATCTTATTATAGTCAAATTAGAAAATCCAACTTATGGTTAAGTCAGAATATCCAACGAAGAGTGGACAGGAAGTATTACATGAGAATTCTTCACTCTTCACTCTTCGTTCTTTACTTACATATTACTTCTCAAACAGAACATTACTCAAGTTCTGCAAAGCCTGCTTCTTATCTTTCTCCTTGATGAGGAATGAGATGTTGTAGTTGCTGCCGCCGTAAGAAATCATGCGCACAGGGATGTTCTTCATCGCATCGGTAGCGATGGTCTCGAAGCCTACGTTGCTCCAGTCGAGGTCGCCTACTACGCAGATGATGCACATGTCTGAATCTACGGTTACAGTACCATATTTCTTCAACTCGTTGACGATGTCGTTGAGGTGAGCGTCGTTGTCAATACTCATGCTTACACCTACCTCAGAAGTAGCAATCATGTCGATTGGAGTCTGGTAGCTCTCGAAAATCTCGAATACCTTGCGCAGGAAACCTGTAGCGAGGAGCATGCGGCTACTCTTGATCTTGATGGCTGTAATATTGTCCTTTGCTGCCACAGCCTTGATCTTGCCACGTACGATTACGTTGTCGATGATGGTACCGTCTGCCTTAGGATCCATGGTGTTCTTCAGGCGAACTGGAATACCTGCATACTTGGCTGGCTGAACACAGGTAGGGTGGAGAATCTTAGCTCCGAAGTAAGCCAACTCTGCTGCCTCCTCGAAGTTCAACTGGCGTACTGCCTCTGTGTGCTCTACGACACGAGGGTCGTTGTTGTGCATACCATCGATATCGGTCCAGATCTGAATCTCGTCAGCTGGGAGAGCTGCACCTATGAGAGAAGCTGTGTAGTCGCTACCACCACGCTGGAGATTATCTACCTCGCCGTAAGCGTTGCGGCAGATGAAGCCCTGGGTGATGTAAATCTGATAACCCTCGTTCTGCTCCATGATGGCACCCAATTTCTCCTTGATGTACTGTGGGTCTGGCTCTGCATTCTTGTCAGTACGCATAAAGTCTAATGCGCTGAGCAATACAGCCTTTACACCCTGTTCCTTCAAGTAGTTTACAACCATGTTTGTGCTCATGATTTCACCCTGAGCCACGATGCTTTTCTCCTCGAAAGAAGTAAAGAGATCCTTGGTGAAAGAGCGGAGATAATTGAACTCGCCCTGCAGGAATTCGCGTGTAGTTTTCTTCATCTCGTCGGTAGAGTAGAGATCTTCCACGTGCTGCATGTATTTCTTCTCCAAGTTGTTGATTACCTCGTTGGCGCCCTCTGGGTTCTTCTTGTAGAGATAGTCAGAGATCTCAACGAGAGAGTTTGTTGTACCGCTCATCGCAGACAATACGATGAAAGTTGGTTCTCCTGATTCTGTAACCAATGAGGCTACTCCCTTCATGCGCTCTGGTGAGCCTACGGAAGTACCTCCGAATTTCATTACCTTCATAGTCGTAAATTATTTGAATGTTTAAATTTTTATTTTATTGCTTAAAGTTTAATGAGGGTGTAGAATTTTTCACTCTTCACTCTTCGTTCTTCACTTAATTTTCCTCTCCGTCTTCCGTGAGGTCGATGTGATTATATTCCTTTGTCACTTCGTGCAGTTCACCATCCTTGCAGCGGTAAACGATTCCCGGGAATTTGTCGAGCATCGGGATGTTGTGGGTGGTCATGACTACAGCCGTGCCTTGCTGGGTGATTTCCTTCAGCAGGCTCACGATGTTGCTGGCTGTTTCTGGGTCGAGATTGCCCGTTGGCTCATCTGCGATGATGATCTTCGGATTGTTGAGCAGGGCTCTTGCGATGGCGATACGCTGCTGTTCTCCGCCCGATAGTTCATGTGGCAACTTGTCTATCTTCTCGATCATGCCCACTTCGTTGAGCACTTCTTCGATTCGCTTGTTTCTTGCCTTCTTGTCTTTCCATCCGGTAGCCTTCAGTACAAACTCGAAGTTCTTGCGTACGGTACGGTCGTGGAGCAACTGGAAATCCTGGAAGATAATACCCAGTTCCTTGCGCAGGGCTGGTATTTCCTTTCGCTTGATGGTCTTGAGGTCTCTGCCCAAAATCTCAGCTTTTTCTGTTTCGCCTTCCACGAGGTCGAGTTCGCAATAGAGGGTTTTCAGGAGAGAACTCTTTCCTGAACCCACTTTACCGATGAGGTAGGTAAACTCGCCTTCATCCACATGGAAATTTATTTCCTTGAGCACGCACTTATCAGCCTGGTAAATGCTCACTTTCTGATAGTCTATCAACATCTCTTTTTCTATTTCTGGTTTACATAATGTTTGATGATTCCCCGGCAGAAATTATTTCATTTCTCCCTTGCTCTTGGCTACTCGGCGCTTCTTGTCCCAGTTTGGGTCGTGGCGCATCTGGAGTTCCTTGGCTACATCCTCTATGCGTAAGCCCTTGCTGGTGAGCAATACGATGAGGTGGTAGAGTAGGTCGGAAGACTCATATACGAGTTTCTCATTATTTCCGTTTGTAGCCTCGATGATGGTTTCAACTGCCTCTTCTCCAACCTTTTGCGCCATTTTGTTGACGCCTTTGTTGAATAGGCTTGTCGTGTAACTTCCTTCTGGCATTTCCTCGTGGCGCTTGTTGATGAAATCCTGAAGTTCTGAGAGGAAGAGGATAGGATTCAGCTCGTTCTCCTCAGCCCAGCAGGTATCTGTGCCCTTATGGCAGGTAGGTCCGTCTGGGTGTACCTTAATTAATAAGGTATCGTTGTCGCAGTCGTTCTGAATGCTGACAAGGTTGAGGAAGTTGCCTGATGTCTCACCCTTTGTCCAAAGACAGTTGCGTGAACGGCTCCAGAAAGTAACCTTTTTGGTTTCTATTGTTTTATCGTATGCTTCCTTGTTCATGAATCCCAACATCAAAACGTTCTTGGTGATTGCGTCCTGAATGATGGCAGGAACAAGTCCGTCCATTTTTTCAAAATCTATTTCCATATGATCTTAATATTTTTATCTTATTATAGTTGTTTTATTTTTTATAGTTGTATTGTTGCTTAAATCCTCTTTGAGAGGAAAAGCTTCGTCAGTTAGATTCAGAGATTTCCTCGATTCGTCCTTTTTTTCTGGGACTTTCTCGATTCTATTCCTTTTAGATTCTGACATTAATTCCTTCTTCTCTGAGGTATTTCTTGAGGTCAGGAATGGCAATCTCTCCAAAGTGGAATACGCTTGCGGCGAGAGCGGCATCAGCTTTTCCCAAAGTGAAAGCATCACGGAAATGCTCCATATTGCCGGCACCTCCCGAGGCGATGATAGGAATGCTTACCTCATCAGCCAGTCTGGCAAGCGCTTCATTGGCAAATCCCTGTTTCACTCCGTCATGATCCATGCTCGTAAACAGAATTTCACCTGCTCCTCTGTCGGCAACTTCCTTTGCCCAGTCGAACAAGCCCAATTCTACACGTTCTCTGCCACCTTTAACATAGCAATGCCAACCATCTTCATCGAGACGGGCATCGATGGCGCAAACGCAAACCTGTGAGCCATAGTGACTTGTAATCTCGTTGATGAGCTCCGGACGGCGGATGGCAGCACTATTGATGCTGACCTTGTCTGCACCAGCGTTGAGCAGGCGATCCACGTCTTTGAGTTCGTTGATTCCTCCACCTACGGTAAATGGAATGTTGATTTCGGCAGCTACGCGAGTCACCATATCTGTGAAGGTTTTGCGCTCCTCGAAACTTGCTGTTATGTCAAGGAATACCAGTTCGTCGGCTCCTGCATCGCTATAGGCTTTGCCCAGTTCTACCGGGTCGCCTGCGCTGCGGAGGTTCACGAAATTGGTGCCCTTTACAGTCTCGCCGTTTTTTACGTCGAGGCAAGGGACGATTCGCTTTGCCAAACCTTTATTTATTCTTTGTTCTACCATATTCTTCTTTTTAGCTTTTTCCCGCAGGATTCTATAGTCCCAATTCTTCAACTTTGATTTTGCCCTCATAGAAAGCCTTGCCGAAAACGACGGCAGGAATTCCTGCAGCTTCCAGAGCCTTGATATCTTCGTTGCAACTTACGCCGCCCGAAGCAATCAAATGAAGGTTAGGGTAGGCTGCCATTACCTCTTTATATAGTTCTATGGCAGGCCCCTGCAACGTTCCATCCTTACTGATTTCTGTGCAGAGCACATTCTTTACACCCTTATCAATATATTGTTTCAGGAAAGGCAGGAGGTCTTCTGAGGAATCCTCCTTCCAACCATTGATAGAAATCTTGCCGTTTCTCACGTCTGCACCTAAAATCAGCTTCTCAGCACCATATTTCTCCATCCATTGCATGAAAAGCTCCGGATTGGTTACGGCGATGCTGCCCACGGTAACCATCGAAGCACCTGCGGCAAATGCTTTCTCTATATCCTCCTCAGTTTTGATTCCACCACCGAAATCAACCACGAGGGAAGTACTCGTCGTAATAGCCTTGAGTACGGCATCATTAACGATATGCTTAGACTTGGCACCATCAAGGTCAACCACATGCAGTCGCTTGAAGCCCAGGCTCTCGAAGTGCTTGGCTACTTCAGCAGGATTATCATTATAGACCTTCTTCTGGTCGTAATCGCCTTTCGTAAGACGTACGCATTGCCCGTTGATCAAGTCGATGGCAGGAATTAATTCTATCATATTTCTTTTATATTTCTAAGAAGTTCTTCAAAATCTGTTCGCCCACCTTGCCGCTCTTCTCCGGGTGGAACTGGCAAGTATAGAAATTGTCCTTGTGTAAGGATGCACTATATGGGAGGATATAATTGGCTGTAGCAATTGTATCCTCGCAGAGTGGAACGTAATAACTATGTACGAAATAGGAGTAGGGATGGAGTAAAGCCTCTGATGATTTCCCGAATCCTTTATAAAGGTCCGTCTTCAGATCGTAAATCTCGTTCCATCCCATAGCAGGCACTTTGTCTTCGTGTCTTTGAGGCTGGAATCTCTTTACATCTACATCAAAGATGCCGATGCAATCTACGTCGCCCTCTTCAGAATGGCGACACAACAATTGCTGTCCTACGCAAATGCCCAGAACTGGTTGCTTTAAATCTCTGATGACTTGGTCGAGGTGGTGTGCCTTGAGGTATTCCATGGCTTCTTTAGCCTGGCCTTGTCCAGGGAAAAGAACACGGTCTGCCTTCTGAAGCATTTCAGCATCATCTGTAAGAAGAGGATTGATGCCCAAACGCTTCATGGCGTTGACTACGGAATAGATATTTCCGGCATTATATTTTACGATTGCTACATCCATAACCTAACGTAATTCATGTTATTTTAATACGTTTTGTAATTTACAGATGCAAAGATACATATTTTCTTTCAATCAAAAGAAAATATTAGCAAAAAGATTGCCAAATATGCGATATTTCTTTCAGATAGTAAGCGAAAAAGGTATATTTATTCGACTTTATTATCTTTAAGCGCCCTTTTTTCATTTCAAGCGCTTAAATTTCATACGAAAGAATTCCAAATGAAATAATTCTGACGGATTCGTTTCTGATGAATTTATTTCATGCGAATCAATCTCATGCGAATTATAATCATGCTTGGATTGATTTCAGGCAAATTTCCTTTTTTCTTCAAGTTAGTCTTCTTGTGAATCTGCGGTACGAAGAATGATGGAAGTTGCGCCAATAGTAAATAATGTACCATCTTCGATAACACGACGTTCCTTGTCTCCCAAGATTTCATTATCTACAAAAGTACCTGTGTAGCTCGGACCGTCACGGAGCACATACTTGAGGCGTCCCTTCTTGTCGCGACTCACATTGATGACACAATGGTTCATGTCAACACTTGGGTCAACCGTCTCGATAGGGCAGTTGATTCCGCTGTTCTTCATGTAGCGTCCGATGATGTTGTCGCCCATCTGGAGAGGAATCACCTGCTTGTAGGCAAATACATTCTCTATGACAACGATGGAGCCGAATCCCTTTTCGTTGGCATTCTCGTCAAGAACCTCCTCCTTGCGGGTTTCGCGAAGTTTGGAAACACCCATGCGAATGCCAAATTGCTTATTGCAGTTAGGACACACAAATACGAGACTCTGACCAGCCTCGTATTTCTTCTCATCAAAAGTAATGTAGTTGTCACACTTAGGACAGCGAACTCTTTTCATGTATATTTTCTTTGTTTTTACTCACTTTTGTTTTTTTTGCTCATTCTCTGTTACTCAGTAACTTTGGTAATCCATCCATCCGCAAAAACTTCATTATTGCGGAGGTCGTGGAGAGCCTTATAGGCCTGACCTTCAGTCTCGTATGAGCCATAAACTACCTTCACATTCGTAGCGGTAATAACCACCTTGGCTGCCTTGAAGCCCTTGGCTTGCAGCGTCTCAACATAGTTGGCAGCATTACGCTTGGTTACGCGGCTTGCCAAAACGATTCCATAATATGGTTTGGCGCTCTTGAGTTCAGCCTGGTCGTTTTTCTTCTCGTTGGCTTCATTATTAGCGTCCTTATTCGTTTCTGGGTTGAGTTTCAATACCTTCTCGCTGTTTTCAGCCTTGGAAGCAAGTTCCGTTTGGTGGGTATTTTGTGTAACTAACTCCTTTGGCATGATACGGGTAAGCATGCCGGTATCAATCTTGCTGGTCTGCACATTAGGAGTTCTCAATGGAGTAGAGATGGCGAAGAAAGCTATGATGGCGATGCAGGCTGCAGCCAGATTGCGGAGCCAACTCTTCTTGATAAGGATAAACTCGGCAGATGGCTTTTCGTCATCGTCATTTACATCAAATACAGAATTTGCTGTCGCATTCTGTAATGCCACAACTGGTTCTGCCTGCTTTTCTTCTTGATTTATCTCTGTATTTTCTGCAATATTGGTGCTATTAGTCTTCTCAAACGAAACTGTAGGCTCATTTTCCTGAGCGCTGAGAGGAAGCATGTCGAATCCGCCCAAACCATAATAGTTAGGGGTCAGAATGCCAGCCTCGCAAGGCTCAAAAGTATAGTTGCCGTCTTCGTTGAGATATATAGTACCGATATTGTTGATTTCATACTTGCCTTCGTTTTCAAGGCGCTGACGAATTTCGGCCACCTCGTTGGCAAGGCGGTCGATAGCTTCTGGGTAACTGATGTCGTATGCTTCTACGTAAGATTGCGCCAAAAGGGAATCGTTCATCTTCAACTGTGGATTGAAGCCAACGGTTCTCAATGGTGGCAAAAACATGTTGTCTCTGCCATCATAACGTGCATCTACGTGGTGAGCCATGAAGCCCCCAAAATCAGGGACAATCACACAATCGTTGCTCAGAAGTAGGATTTCGATATGTCTTTCTAGTTCATTCACGACTGCAAAGTTAGTGAAAAAAATGAAACTGACCAATAATTTTAAGGAAAAAAAATACTTGAAGATATAAATAATTGAAAATGTTTTGTCATATCGTAGAAAAGTATTATCTTTGTCCCTAAATAATTAATGTGTGATGATATGAACAGCAAAATTACAGATATTCAAGGGGTGCTTTATCTGATCAAGAGGCATTCCTTGATGATGGCATTGCTATGTGGACTCTCTGTTGCCGCCAGTTGTGGCAAGAAAGCCAGTCCGAATTCTACCCCTAAGGAAGATACTCGCGCTAAGGAATTGTTGCAGGGCATCTGGCTGAATGAGGATGATGAGGATGTGGCATTCAGAGTAAAGGGAGATACGATTTATTATCCTGATTCGACGAGTCAACCCGTATATTTCTGCATCTATGGTGATACTTTAATTATGAAAGGTGCCCGAGATGTGAAATATCCTATCTTGAAACAGGCGGCTCACTTATTCGAGTTCAAGAGCCCAAGTGGTGATGTGATCAAGTTGACCAAGACTTCCGATAAAACTTACCTGAAGTCTTTCCAGCAGGAGAAAACCGTAGCGCTCAATCAGAATCAGCTTATTAAGCGTGATACGATTGTTTTGCATGGGGGAAACAGGTATCATCTTTATGTTCAGGTGAATCCTACTACTTACAAGGTGTTTAAGAGTTCGATGAATGATGATGGGGTGCAGGTGGATAATGTCTATTTCGACAATATTATCAATCTCAATGTGTTCCATGGTGCTAACAAACTTTTCTCTCATGATTTCAAGAAGAAGGATTTTGGAAAGAAAGTGCCTGATTCTTTCCTGGAGCAGGCTGTATTGAGCGACTTGCTCTTTGAAGGGATCGATGAAAAGGGTATTCATTACCTGGCTGTTTTGGCTATGCCTGATAGTTCGCTGAGTTATCAGGTGAAAATCGTAGTTTCTTATCAGGGAAAACTAAAAATTCTTTCTGTTTAATCTGAAATAGTTTTTTATCAGATATAGCTTCTGGCAAGATTCGATACAAAATTTTGAGTATCGGATCTTGCCAGATTTCTTTTATGAATATATTATAAAGGTGTGCCATAAGTACATGGCGCAATTTTATTCGTCTGATGAAGAAAATCTCTGGTGAAACGAAAAAGAGGATGTATCATAGCCTTATGACATATCCTCTTATTATTTGAGAATTTTAATTCAGGAAGCCGAGCAAGGCGCCGGCTGCTACTGCCGAACCGATAACACCTGCCACATTTGGTCCCATAGCGTGCATGAGCAGGAAGTTGTGGCGGTCGTATTCCAAACCGAGATTATTGGAGATGCGGGCGCTCATCGGTACAGCACTCACGCCTGCATTACCAATCAGCGGATTCAGTTTCTTGTCTTTAGGCAAGAACAGGTTCATCAGCTTCACAAAGAGAATGCCGCTTGCTGAGGCAATAATGAATGCCAAGGCGCCAAGGGCGAAAATCTTAATCGTGTTGAGGGTCAGAAATTCTGATGCCTGGGTGGAACATCCTACTGTCAGACCGAGGAGCATCACCACGATATCGTTCAGGCTACTGCCAGCTGTCTTGGCGAGTCTTGTTGTCTTGCCACTCTCTTTCAGGAGATTTCCGAAGAAAAGCATACCGAGTAGTGGCAAACCGCTTGGCACGATAAAAGTGGTAAGCAATAAACCGATGATAGGGAAGAGTATCTTCTCGGTCTGACTTACTTGGCGAGCCGGTTTCATCTTGATGACACGCTCTTTCTTGGTGGTAAGAAGTCTCATCAAAGGTGGTTGAATCACAGGCACTAACGCCATGTAGGAGTAGGCACAAACCGCAATGGCTCCCATCAGGTTTGGACTCAACTTGCTGGACAGGAAGATGGCGGTAGGTCCGTCGGCTCCACCAATGATGGCAATACCTGCAGCCTGATTAGGCTCGAAACCTAAAGCTAAGGCTATCATGTATGCTCCGAAAATACCAAACTGGGCGGCGGCTCCGATAAGAATCAGTTTCGGATTGCTGATGAGTGCCGAGAAGTCTGTCATAGCTCCAATACCCAGAAAGACGAGTGGCGGATACCATCCCTGTTTTACTCCCTGATAGAAAATATTGAGTACGGAGTTGTCCTCGTAAAGACCGATTTCGAGTCCTGCATCAGCACGGAAGGGGATGTTGCCAAGGATGATGCCCAGTCCGATAGGCACGAGAAGCAAAGGTTCGAAATCCTTCTTGATGGCGAGCCATATGAAGATGGCTCCCACTAAGATCATGATGAGATTTCCTGCCGTGGCGTTGGCAAAGCCCGTATAGGTCAGGAACTCATGAAAGTTTTGTATGATGAAATCCATAAGCTATCTATTTAATGGTTACTAACGTATCGCCTTCCATCACGGCATCGCCCTTGTTCACGTTGATACTTGTGATGGTTCCGGAAGTTTCAGCCTCGATATTATTCTGCATCTTCATGGCTTCAAGGATGACAACCGTATCTCCTGCATTCACCTTGTCGCCTACCTTTACCTTGATTTCGTTGATAGTACCAGGCAGAGGAGCTACCACAGGCTTACCGGCTGCTGCCGTTGGTGCCGAACTTGTACTTGCTGCAGAGGCAGAAGAGCTATTGGATTCTTCACTCTTCACTCTTCGTTCTTCACTTTCTTCTGCTCTTCGTTCTTCACTCAGTTTTACTTTCTGCTTACCGGCTTTCACAGGTTGCTTCATTTCCACTTCGAATGGGATTCCATTCACGGTCACGTTGGCGATATTGCCTTCGATGTCTTGGATTTCGACTTCGTAATCGACACCCTTGACAGTATATTGATACTTTGCCATAGTTTTAAATCTTTAATATTTATATTTTGAATCAGTAAAGCTATTGAATTCTTCACTCTTCATTCTTCACTTATTATTAAAATTCGGGGCATTCCATCTTGTCTGTTTTGGTTTGATGGTGATGATACCGGATTCAATATCATGTACATCCTCCAGATATTCCTTCAGCGCCAATGAAATGACAGCCATGTAGATTTCCTTGTCAATACCCTTAGTTGTCAAACCATCCTTGAGCATCACGTTGGTCTTGTGACTAATTTCTGATGTCACTTCTATAGTCTTCTTTCCTGTCTTATATAATAGGTTGGCGTGTTTCTCCGTGGCACGAGCAATACGCTGTTTGTGCTTCATGTAAGCGCCGAAAGCCCAGAAGAAGATGAAGAGTAGGGCAAGGCAGGAGAACACGATGCCCATGGAAAGTACGGCGATGCCAACGCCGTATGGATCTGTTTTCTTGAGTATCTGGGGTTTGCTGAGCCCGGTGTTCTGAGGCAAATAACCGGGAGTTACTTCATCCGCTTTACTAATCTTCCAAGTCTTGAAATCGCTGGTTAGAGCATAGGATTGGTCTGCTGCCAACCACGGAATGCTGATAGAGTCTATCAAATCTACAGCATTACCATCGTAGAGAGCGATCCAGTTGTTTTTTTCATGGAATGCATCTGCTATTTCCTTGAGAGGGACTAATCCGAGTTTCAGTTGGAAAGGTCCTGTACCTTCACTCAACCATCTGAAGTGTCCTTTTCCCTTAGGAAAACAGTCTGGGCATGTATCTTCCGAATCTTCATGCCAGATATAGCGGTCGTAGATGATCACGCTTTTCTTGCCAGCCAAGGTTGTGCGAGGCTCGTTGTTCGGCAGAGGACACATCAGCTTTCGCCGTTCTTCGGGCGACATCTTTTTGTCGAGAACTCTCCGGTCGGTAGTCAGGAACATACCGCGAATGTTGTAGGTTGTAAACGAGGAATTGGATAGCTCCACCCATGATTTATGTGCACCGTACTCATCCACAATGCTTGTACGGTTGTTGGTCATCACCTCCGTTATCCGGATGCTTTTGGCTCCTTGGCTCCAAGTGGGCAAGGATGTGATGAACCCTATGCTTAATATAAGTCCCAATTTCTTCATACGCTTCTAACGTTAAAGGGTTGTTGTATCTTTAGGTTGCCCCAAAGTTACGAAGAAAAAAGGAAAGTACAAAGAAAAAGCTGCACAAAAATAAACATTCGTGCAGCTTTTTTATAATTTTAAAATATTATTTGTCTAAAAGTAATAATTTGAAAGAAGAAAAGGACACCTGTTGGGGGCACCCTCCTTTTTCTCATAGTCTTTATCTTCTTTTATAATCCCTTTCTTTATTTTCTATTCTTCTTCAAAACTGACCTTGGGCAGCGATTTAATAATCTTTACAGACTTGACCGATACATTGATTACACGGAGTAGGAGGTTGAAGATATATTTCTCGTCTCCTAGTTCCTTCGCCCAGTCATTAGGGTCGTTGGTGATACCGCTCTTACTGTCAGTAGTGATAGCATATCGTTCCATAATCCATTCGATAGCAGACTTACCATTGACCACATACTCATAAGCTTCCTCTGGAATGCCGCTGATAGTGATGGCAGAGTTGTAGATGATGGTACTCTTGTCTGGGGTCTTACTATCCTTTTTCCCAAAACGCATCTTCTGCACTCGATAGGTTTTGAAGTCTCCTTCTTGAGTGAAGGCTTCGCTCTTGATTTTGCAGAACTGGTATGGTTCAATGGATTCATAGTTGAGATGCAATTCTGCCAAGTCTCTTCCTGCCATGCTGAATGCCCAGAAGTCTTCTGTTTTGTCAAGTAGAGGCAGGCGAGGTAGCGACTTTTTCAAGTCTGTAGCAAAAGTCGTGCGATAGTCAGAAGAGTGGAGCAAACCATATACATAATAGAAGATGTCTTCCTTCTGTACGTTCTTGCCATATTGCTTTCTGGCGGTCTTTAATATCCAATCAGTAATGCCGTCGTGACGGACGTAACGGTCTTCCTCGCTCATGGCTTGTGCAAAGAGGTCTTGTGGGTTATTGCTCTTTGTGTCTTCATACCAGTAGAGTGGGAAACACTGGCTTTTACCAATGAGTTCCAAATCTGGCATGGTGTTGCTGATGAGGCAAGTGAAGTCTTTAGTTACACCTATGCCGCATACACAGATTACCAAATTTTCAGTCTTTTCTGTAGGGAAAAGTTTTGGAATTTGGTATGGCCTATGGATGAACATCGTATCAAAATATAAACTTTGTTTACAGAATGGTCTGTAAAGTGATACTCGAAGTTTAGCCTTATCGAAAGAAGCATTGTCTCCTTTTTTAAGTTTTGGCAACAGGCTACTTGTCCATTTTATATATGATTCATCGTAGCATAGGCTTTCCTCATTACCTGTTTCTTTATAAATTGCAACTTGTGTATTGTAGTTGTTTACCATTTTTTGAGAGTTCTTAGCTTGTGATTCCTTTGAGAAGTTATATATCCAAGAGTCTCGGTTTGTTTGGCAACCACACGAATAGAACGGCACGAAGAATGTTTCTTGGTCTTCCGCTTTCTTAATAGCACTCTTATTCTCCTTGTCTCCCAACGGAGTAAAGAGTCTGAACATCTCGTTACGCTTGTTTATCCAGTCCCCATGCTCGTTTGGCTTAATCTTGCGCCACATCATGTATGGGTTACTGATGTCACCCATATCCTTGATTATCTTCAACTTGTCTTCACGACTCAGATAGTCACCGATGTCGTGATAATAGATGGTTGCCTTTTTATTGACTTCATCCTTTGGCTTCTTCACGAGTATGGTGATAGCAATAGGTGTGCGAGAGCCAGAACCGAAAATCTTACCGCCCTCTTTGCGAGACAACTCACCACTTGTGCGCTGATTTCCCCTTAGATTGAACACATAGATAGATGAGAACTCTTTTTCCAGGCATTTTCTCATGCCATCTTGTGAGTTTCCATCCAGCCAACTTCCATTGGTTACGAAACCGATGATGCCACCATTTTTGTCCAGTCTGTCTGAAGCCCAGCGGAAAGCCTTGATGTAGCTGTCGTAGAGTGAGTTCTTATTGGTAGCTTGCGTCATGTGAGCATATGTTTCCTCTATGCGCTTGTCGAGAATAGGATAGCGCAAGTTTTGGGCGTTGTCGTTTGCTGACTTCTGTCCTACGGAATAAGGAGGGTTGCCGATGATGATGGTTATCGACTTCTTGCGTTGACTGTTCACTCGCTTGGAGTTTATAGGAAATACATCACTCATTTTTTTCCTATCTTCCATCCCGTCATCTAAGTCCTCGCCTAATTGGAAGGTGTCTGTCAAGCAGATGCCGTCGAAAGAATTATATTTGTCTTCTTGTGTCAGAGAATGATATACACTTTCAATGTTGATGGATGCAATATAGTATGCCAATAAGACAATCTCGTTGGCATGTATCTCATTCTTGTATTTTCTATTAATGGCATTTTTGCTAATCAGACCATTCTGGAGTAGTCGGGTAATGAAAGTTCCCGTGCCCGTGAATGGGTCGAGAATATGGACATTCTCGTCCGACAAGGAACGTCCAAACTCGTTCTGTATGATATAGTTCACTGAGTGGAGAATGTAATCTACAACTTCTACAGGGGTATAGACAATTCCCAACTTTTCTACAGTCTTTGGCGAAGCCACCTTAAAGAATTTGTCGTAAAGTTCTACGATGAGCCGCTGTCTGCCTTCTGCATCCTTGATGTCGCCTACGGTGGTGCGCACGTAGTCATAGAACTTTTGCAGTTTTTCATGCTCCTCCTCAGTCTTCATCTCGTCATCCAGTGTGTCGAGCATCTTCTGCATAGCCTGTGAAATCGTATTGTTTGTGGCAAAATCGAAGTCGCCAAACAAGGCTTCGAACACAGGACGTGAAATGATATGCTGTGAAAGCATCTCAATAGCTTCTTGCTCTGTCAGGTTCGGATTTATATTTTTGTGCAAACCTTTCATGAGGATATTGAAAGCCTGGCGGTGCTTGCCATTATCTGCAATCAATTTCTTGATGCGCTCGATGTGTTCATCTGCAATCTGTGCAATATCCTTTGCCCAAAGTTCCCAATATCGCTTGGTGCCCACCTTGGTTACCATCTTGGCATAAAACACATTCTGCAAGTCCTCGAACTTTAAGGAGAGTTCCTTGGCAAGTTCGACTGCTGCACTTTTCTCTTTCGTCTCGTGTTTCTTGCCATCGTCACCATGACCGTCACCATGGTCTATACTGTCGTCATCATGTGTGGCAACACCACCGAAAAGAATATGCTTAGGTTGCTTCTTGGACAATTCTATCGTATTGACCTCTGCGTTGAAGCGGTCATCGTGGGCACGGAGGGCATTGAGTACAGTCCATACCACCTTAAAGTTGGGATGCTTTTCAAGTACTTTTTCTCCCTCTACATTCTCTGGTACTACCACAGGAATGATGATGTAACCATACTTCTTACCCTTGCTGCGTCGCATGACACGGCCTACTGACTGAACCACATCTACTTGTGAGTTCTTTGGAGATACAAAGACTACAGCATCCAGCGAAGGTACGTCCACGCCTTCGCTCAGGCATCGGGCATTGGTGAGCATACGGCATTCCATCGGGTTCTCGGACTGAGCTTTCAACCACATCAGTTCATTGTCACGTTGGGTAGCAGACATGGTGCCATCCACATGATGAGCCACTACATCTACCATTTCTTCCTTAGTTTGCTCGTTGATGTCTTCCATATATACATCCTTGCAGTCGGTGAATACTTGCGCTGTCAGTTTGGAAGCCTTAATGGTAGAGCAGAAAGCCACTGCGCGGTGCATAGGTAGAGGATCGGCAGCCTTGATGACGCCTTCGTCACCCAAGACCTTTTTGGACAAAGCGTTGATACAGCCCACAAATTTGGCAGCATCATCTACAGGGATGGTACCATCTTCTTTGGTCAAAGCCTCGCGCAATGATGGGGTGATGTCTTTGTCACCAACTGCCAAAACGAGCACTTTGTAGTCTGTGAGCAAATTTTTCTCAACGGCTTCTCCAAATCCAATTTTATAGATTTCTTCTCCATAAAGCTTTGGATCGTCCATAGAACATAGTATAGCATCGTTTTCCTTTGCTTTCTTCTTGGTATCTCCTGTATAGAGGCGAGGAGTGGCTGTCATATATATGCGACGTTTGGCTTGTAAGAAGGTGTTGTCATGTACCTTGACAAAGGCGCTCTCATCTTCTCCCTTCAGGGTGACACCTGTAGTACGATGAGCCTCGTCACAAATGATGAGGTCGAAAATTCCATATTCATTGTTGGTTTGCTTGAGCAATTTTTCCTGCGCTTTGGCTATCACCTCGATAGACTGATAAGTGGAGAATACCACCGTCATCCCATTCTTCTTGTTTTGGCGCAAAAGTTTGAGTTGCCTAATGATGAAATCTGTGTCGGTTGAGGCCGGCAGAGCCAAGTCGAGCACACTGGTGTTATTGTCGTCGTTCTTGATTTCTTGTTTGGAAACTTGTGCGTCCGAGCAAATGCAGACAGCATGAATTGGTTGGCAGGCTTGTTGGCACCAAGAGCGTAATGATTGCCCAAGTAATGCGATGGATGGAACGAGGAAAAGAACAAGCCCTTGGTTGTTGGTCTCGTTCTCTGCAATTTTTAGAGAAGTAAAAGTCTTGCCTGTGCCACATGCCATGATGAGTTTGCCTCGTTCATGTGTCTTAAAGTATTCATGTGTCTTGGTAATGGCCTTTAGCTGATGCTCCATGATGGCAAATGGAGCAGGGCGTGATGCTTTGCCAAACAAGCCTTGCTCCAGTTTCTCCCAATCTACATTGTCGCTCTCCAAGTCAATGAGACTGAGTCGAGCTACAGGTGGAGTCTGTTTTTTGATGCTTAGTTCTGCGGTAGAGTTCCACTTGTTGGTGGTAGAAATCCATAGTCTTTGGGTAAAGTGGGTAGGGCCTTTGTCTGTGTCAAAGGTCTTGCCTGATGTAGAAATGAAGCTATCTACATCAGATTTACTGATTGTATTTGTTTCAGAGTAGCATTTGCATTGGATGGCCCAATAGTCACCCTCAAAGGTTTTTGCCACGAGGTCAATGCCAGTGTCTATTCCTCCAAACTGTTCTTGGTTTTTGTAAGGAAACTCTTGCCATAGCCAAACTTGCTCGAAAACTCCGTCATATATAGATGTTGTCTTGAGGTACGCTTGCATGAGTCGTTCAAAACGAGAACCCTTGTCGTGTTCCGACAAGGATTCTTTGCGAAATTTATATAGTATCTCTGAGAATTTCATTATGATTTTACTTTTTAGAATAGTTAGTCTTCCACTTTCCAATTTTCCAATCTTCTTCTGTCTTCCGAGAAGTTGATCCCAACTTTTACGATTTTCCGTCCATCTCCAACATAAATCTTGGCATAATCTTTTTGCTTGATTTGCTGGATGGCGACATCCGCAGATTTGTTGTATTTCAATTCGAAAACGTAGATGGCCGTGTCGGTCTTCAATACCATGTCAATTCTTCCATCTGGTGTTGGTTCCTCTACTTTTACATCTGCTCCAAGCATGGAGAAGATGGTAAACATGACGGCTTGGTAGTGCCGTTCATTGTTATTGATAATGGTATAAGGGAACTTGTCATAAAAAGTTTGGAGGTATGGCAAGAAAGCCTCGATGTCGTCTTCTAATAAGACTTTTTCCCTATATTTATAGACTACGGTATCTAATTCGCCCATCATTGTTGGAGCATAGTAGCGGTATAGGCTTTCTGAGAAACCTTGACGCACTTCCTCGTTAGGAAATCCCAGTCGATACATCCGTAGCTTGCTGTTGTATTCCTTGATGGTGAGATAGCCACTTTGATAGAGTACTGGTATTGGGTCTGTGATACTGTCGGTAGGCACATCGAATCTATTGTCTCTGGCCCAAAGATTGTCCAACTGTAGCATGTCTATACCATTCTTCTGCAAAAGTTCTATCAAGAATGTAGGTGTACCAGACGTAAACCAATAACTGTTGAAATCCCTGTCGTCCAAAGCATTGATGATGCTGTATGGATTGAATATGTCAGGGCTGTTAGGAGTGAAGTGGTAGCCATCGTAATGTTCTTTTAATTTTTCTACAGTCTCGTTAAGGGTAAGGCTGTTATATGCAGCCATTGTCTCAATACCGTCTTTGAAATCAGTTAAGAGTTGCTCTTTAGTGATACCACAAATATCACTATACTCATCCTTCATACTGATGTTCTTGATGTTGTTCAACTCACTGAAGATACTGAGTTGGCTAAACTTCGAGATGCCTGTAATGAGAACGAATCGAAGATTCTTCTCTTGTTCCTTCAACGGACTGAAGAAATCTCGCATGATATTGCGGATTTTTTCTTGAAGAACTTTGTCACTCATAGAGTCATGCATAGGAGAATCATATTCATCGATGAGCACAACCACTTGTTTGCCAGTTTTTTGAATGGCAGTTTCTAAAATATGTGTCAGTCGTGCGCTATAGGCTTGTGACTTATTGTTCTCAATGCCATATTTCTCTTCCTGGCGCAACAATATCATATTAAGTATGTCATGTAGATTCTCAATGGAATAATATTTTCCGCCACTCAAGTCCAAGTGTATGACAGGATACTCCGTCCACTCTTGTTCTAACTGCTCGATAGCTAATCCCTTGAACAGTTCTTTTCTTCCCTCGAAATATGCTTGGAGGGTAGATACGAAAAGACTCTTTCCGAATCGTCTTGGGCGGCTCAGAAAATGATATTTAGCATAATGGACCAAGCGATATACTACATCGGTCTTGTCGGCGTAGTAGTAGTTGCCTTTGGCTATTTCAGAGAATGTTTGGATTCCTAATGGATATTTTTTTGCTGCCATATTGCTACTTGTTGGTTCTATGGCTGCAAAGATAATGATTATTTTTTAATAATCGGTGGTTTTGAAAGGAAAAGTTATAAAATAGTTAGGAGTTAGTCGCACACAAAAAAAGTTAGGAGTAAGGAAATACTCCTAACTCCTAACTTGAAAAGTTATTATCCGCAGAAGAACAAAACGACGATCTGTGCCGAGAAAATTCTGAGGAACATACTCAACGGATAAACGGTAGAATAGCCTACTGCAGGAGCCTCTTTCGAGCATGAAGCATTTGCATAAGCTAATGCTGGTGGGTCGGTATAGGTACCTGCAAGCATACCCATGATGGTGAAGTAGTTGAACTTGTACTTCAGACGGGCGATGGTTCCGATTATCAGGATTGGGATGACTGTAATGAGGAAACCGCAACCTACGTATTTCAGTCCGTCTCCCTGTACTACTGTATCCCAGAATCCTGCTCCAGCCTTGATTCCCACACTTGCCAGGAACAGTACCAGTCCGATTTCTCGTAGCATCATGTTGGCAGATGTGGTCGTGTAAGTCACCAGTTTGAAGTGATAACCGAATCGGCCGATCAAAATAGCGATGATCAGCGGACCACCCGCAATACCTAATTTCAGAGGAACTGGCATTCCTGGTACTGCAAATGGGAGGCTACCGAAGATGATACCTACCATGATACCTACGAAGATGGTTGCGATGTTAGGTGCATCCAGACGCTTCACGGAGTTACCCATCATTTCTGCCACACGGTTTACATTCTCTTCTGGACCTACTACCAAAATCTTGTCACCTACGTGGAAGTGGTGGTTGCGGCCTGCAAAAATGTCCATTCCCTGACGGGAGATACGGGTTACGTTCACGCCATATACGCTGGAGAAGTGCATCTTACCGAGGGTCTTACCGTTCATTTCTGGACGGGTAACGATAATGCGGCGGGAAACAAAGTGCTGAACCTCATCCTTCTCGCGGTCCCATTCTGCATCAACTTCAGGACCGATGAATGCCTTGATCGCTTCTGCATCAGCCTCAGCACAAACTACGAGGAGCTCGTCGCCTACCTCAAAGGTTGTCTTACTATTTGGAATGCTCACCTCGCCCTTGTGCAAGAGACGTGAGCATACTATGTCGCGGTTCAAAAACTCTGATACTTCACGTAATGTGCGACCTGCGATATAAGCATTCTCCACACGCAAGTGCATGTTGTGTGCCTTGGCATGTGGGTTGGCTGCATCTTCCATGTTCAACTGTTCTTCCTCCTCTTGAGGGTTTACCTTGCAGATATACTTGATCAGAATGGTAGCACCAATGATGCCAACCACACCAAGAGGGTAGGCGCAAGCATAACCATTGGCAATACTTGGCGCACCATTAGGGAATACGCTGAGCAACGCTTCATTGGCAGCACCAAGACCTGGGGTATTGGTTACAGCACCATAGAGCGTACCTATCATCATCGGAAGGTTGTTAGGATTGCTTGTGTCAAAGAACAAGTAGTAGCATGCAAACATCACGCATACGTTGAGGAAAATGGCTCCTGTAGAGAGCAAGTTGAGGGTGACACCACCTTTCTTGAAACTCTCGAAGAAACCAGGACCTACCTGAAGACCAATCATGAAGACAAAGAGAATCAATCCGAAGTCTTGTATGAAAGTCAGGATATCCTTTGGTGCTGTGAATCCCACATGACCTGCGAGAATACCAGCGAAGAGAACGAAGGTTACACCTAAAGAGATACCTCCGATTTTGATTTTACCGAGATATACGCCGATGGCAATGACAATCGCATAGAGTAGGGCGATGTGAGCCACGGATTCCGTATTGGTAAATAGATTAATGATCCAATCCATTATTATTGTTAAGTTGTAGATTCTTAGGGGTATTTGCTAAAACTGAAAATTCGAGGACACCACCAAAGAGGATGCCCTCGAACTTATATTTTCCTTTATCTTCAAGCTTTCTATAGGAATATTTCCTGAAATCCGGGAAAGTCCTGACGATTACTTTTAGATAATTAAATGTGTTTAGCTATTACTTCTCGATAGCAGCTACACCTGGCAATACCTTACCCTCGATAGCCTCGAGGAGAGCACCACCACCTGTAGAGATGTAAGATACCTGATCAGCCAAACCGAACTTGTTGATACAAGCTACAGAGTCACCACCACCGATGAGTGAGAATGCACCTTCCTTAGTAGCCTCAGCGATTGCGTCAGCGATAGCCTTAGAACCACCAGCGAAGTTGTCGAACTCGAATACACCTGCAGGACCGTTCCAGAGGATAGTCTTAGCACCCTTGATAGCTGCAGCGAAAGCCTTGCGAGTCTCAGGACCTGCGTCCATACCCTCCCAACCGTCAGGGATGTTGTTAGATGGGCAAACCTGTGTATTGCAGTCGTTCTTGAAATCGTCACCGCAGATAGAGTCTGTACCGAGTACGAGGTTTACGCCGTTCTCCTTAGCCTTCTTGATTACATCGAGAGCAACGTCGAGCTTGTCATCCTCGCAGATAGACATACCGATCTTGCCGCCGAGAGCCTTAGAGAATGTATAAGTCATACCACCGCAGAGAATGAGGTTGTCAACCTTGGTCAACAAGTTCTCGATGATACCGATCTTAGTAGAAACCTTAGAACCACCCATGATAGCTGTGAATGGGCGCTTGATGTTGCCGAGTACTGCATCAACAGCCTTTACTTCCTTCTCCATCAAGAAGCCGAGCATCTTGTGATCCTTATCGAAGCTGTCAGCGATAACTGCAGTAGAAGCGTGCTTGCGGTGTGCTGTACCGAATGCGTCCATTACATATACATCAGCGTAAGAAGCCAACTTAGCAGCGAACTTCTTCTGGCGTTCCTTCATCTCAGCCTTAGCAGCGTCGAACTCAGGAGTACCCTTCTCTACGCCAACTGGCTTACCTTCCTCTTCTGGGTAGAAACGAAGGTTCTCGAGCAAGAGAGCCTCACCTGGCTTCAAGGCAGCAGCCTCAGCATCAGCGTTACCGCAGTCCTTAGCAAACTTAACCTCAACACCGAGAGCGTCAGAAACGTTCTTTACAATCTGAGAAAGAGAAAGTTCTGGTTTAACTTTGCCCTTTGGCTTACCCATGTGGCTCATCATGATAAGAGCACCACCGTCTGCAAGTACCTTCTTCAAAGTAGGGAGGGCACCACGGATACGAGTGTCGTCAGTTACATTACCATTCTCATCCAATGGCACGTTGAAATCAACGCGTACGATTGCCTTGTGACCGGCAAAGTTAAAATCTTCAATTTTCATTTTACCTAAATTTTATTTTAGTTGTTATTAACTTATTTACTACTTTGCATGGATACTGCACAACTTCGCATAGGATGGGCTTTAGGAGAGCTTGCCGCTGCTAATCATGATTGTCCTGCTGAAACTGTAGGCAAAAATAATAATTTTATTTGATACTGCCAAATTATTGGCTATGAATTATAGAATTTTTGTGCTAATTGTTGCAAATCTGTAATATGGAGTTTACAAATTGGCGTCCATAAAGCACAAAAGAGCCTTTCTGCCGAAAAACAGAAAGGCTCTTATGATGTTTTCTGATTGCTTGCCAGTCGTCTTATTCGTTCATCAGATAGTTCTTGAATGAAGCGAAGCCCTTGGTCATTTCGATGCTCTGCTTCTTGCCCTTCATAAACTCGGCAAGGCGTGCAGGAATCTCGATGTCAGAACCGAGGATGCTATCTACCTTCTCCTTGAACTTGGCTGGGTGAGCGGTCTCCAGGAATACACCTACTTCGCCTGGTTTCAACTGCTCTTTCAGGGCACGATAACCGCAAGCGCCATGAGGGTCAAGTACATACTTGGTGTCATTGTAGCATTGCTTCATGGTCTCTGCTATCTGATCGTCCTTGTAGGTGGCACCGCTGATATAGGCTGTGATGGCATCATGATTGCCCTTGTAGAGATCATAGATGCGGGCGAAATTGCTTGGGTCGCCTACGTCCATTGCGTTGGCAATGGTTGCCTTGCTTGGCTGAGGTTTGTACTCACCAGTCTGCAGGTAGTTGTAGAAAATATCGTTGGCATTGTTGGCTGCGATGAAGCGGTGGATAGGCAAGCCCATCTCGTGACCGAACAGACCGGCTGTGATATTACCGAAGTTTCCGCTTGGTACACAGATTACCAACTTGTCTGCCAATCCTTTCTCCTTCATGCGTGCATAGGCATTGAAATAGTAGAATGCCTGAGGCAGGAAGCGAGCTACATTGATAGAGTTGGCTGAAGTCAACTTCATGTGCTTATTCAGTTCCTCATCCATGAAAGCTGATTTTACGAGTGCCTGACAGTCATCGAAAACGCCATCCACTTCAAGGGCTGTGATGTTCTGACCGAGGGTAGTAAACTGGCTTTCCTGAATCTTGCTCACCTTACCCTTTGGATAGAGTACATAGACATGAATGCCCTCTACGCCGAGGAATCCATTGGCTACGGCTGAACCTGTATCACCAGATGTGGCAACGAGCACATTCACTTCTTCTTTACCTTCCTGGCGTACGAAGTATTGCAACAGACGAGCCATGAAACGGGCACCTACATCCTTGAAAGCGAGAGTAGGACCATGGAACAATTCCAGAGAGTAGATGTTTGGTTCTACCTCTACGACAGGGCAATCGAATGCCAAGGTGTCATAGACGATTTTCTTCAAAGAGTCTGCATCCACATCCTCGCCAAAGAAAGCGTCTGCCACCTGATAAGCTATCTCCTGGAAAGAGAACTTTTCGATATTGTCGAAGAATTCCTTTGGTAACTTCTTGATGATTTCAGGCATGTAGAGACCGCGGTCTTCTGCTAAACCTTTTACTACTGCCTTGTGAAGATCGGCAATCGGTGCTTTTTTATTTGTTGAATAATATTTCATTTTTCCAATTTTTTTATGTTAATGATGTCTGTTTAATTGATAAACATTATTTGATGGCCATGAATGCATTCATGAAGTCTTGCAGCTGTAGCAGACCATAGCTGCCACGTACGCAACTTACCTCGTCGTATTTCTCTACCTCGTCAGACGTGATGCCTGGGTAGTAGATGATGAAAGGTACTGGCTCCTTCACATGGGTGCGAATTTCTACTGGAGTAGGGTGGTCTGGCAGGATGGCGATGCATACTGGTTCATCCCACTTGGAAACCTCATCGTAGATAGGCTTGATGAGTCTCCTGTCAAGGTTTTCAATAGTCTTGATCTTCAACTCCAGGTCGCCATCATGACCAGCCTCATCGCTTGCTTCTACGTGTACATATACGAAATCGTCGCCTTCCTTCAGAGCATCAATAGCAGCCTGCGCCTTACCCTCATAGTTGGTGTCAGCAAGACCTGTCGCACCTTCCACGATGATGTTGCGGAGACCGGCATAATGACCGATACCGCGAATCAGATCGACTGCAGAGATAACGGAACCTCGCTTGATCTGAGGATACATCTGTGAGAGCGTGAGCATGTGAGGACGATAACCGCCACCCCAAGGCCAGATGATGTTGGCCATGCGCTCTCCGCGTTCCTTGCGTGCCACATTGAAAGGGTGGTTCTCCAGGATTTCCTGACTCTTCAGAATCAGTTCATTCAGGAGATCGGCAGTCTGCTGTGCACTCATGCGGTATTCTTCGGCTAACGGATCGATAACCTTGCCGTTGGCATCCTTGTCATGCGCAGCGAGCAAAGCTGCATCTACGTTCTCCATCGGTTTTACCAGAAGTGGTTTCCATTCCTCGTTCGGATGATCGTGAGGAGGAGCACAATCCACATACTTATTACCTCCCTTGATAATCAGGAGGTGGCGGTATTGGATACCTGTGATAAACTTCACGATGCCTGGATACTGGCTGGCGAGTTTCTCGTTCAGATACTTGATGAGTACATCAGCATCCTCTGTTTCCAGATTGCCTCCGTTATGGGTGATGATAATGCCATCGTTCACATTGATAATATTGCAGCGAAGGGCGAAATCATTCGGACTCATCTCATAGCCGATGCTGGCTGCTTCCAGAGGACCGCGACCCTCATAGACTTCATTCTGATCGTAGCCCATGATAGAACTGTTGGCTACCTCAGAACCCGGATGAAATCCGTCTGGTACTGTAACGAGTCTGCCTGTCTTTCCCATCTTGGCAAGCATGTCCATATATGGTTTGTTGGCGTATTGCAGCAAGGTCTTGCCACCCAGTCTCTCCACTGGGTGGTCAGCCATGCCGTCGCCAAGTATGATAATATGCTTCATAATTGTTATCCTTTTATTGGTATGATACTATTAAATGTTGGCGATACTCATGATGTTGGCGAATACACCGGCAGCAGTTACGCTGGCTCCGGCTCCATAACCCTGAATCATCATAGGGTATTCCTTGTAGCGCTCGGTGGTGAGCAACACGATGTTGTTGCTGCCTTCGAGGTTGTAGAACGGATGTTCTGGACCTACTGCCTGCAAGCCTACGCTGGTCTTGCCACCGTCGAGGGTTGCCACGAAGCGCCAGCGCTTGTGCTCGATGTCGAGGGTCTTGCGCTTTGCCTCGAATTCTGCATCCAACTCAGGCAACTTCTTCCAGAAATCATCCAGACTGCCCTGGAAGTATTCGTCTGGTACGAAGAGGTTCTTTTCAACGTCATCTTGTTCTACGCGGTAGCCTGCTTCACGAGAGAGGATTACCAACTTGCGTACAACGTCCATACCGCTCAGGTCGATGCGTGGATCAGGCTCGCTATAGCCCTTCTCTTTGGCGAGGCGAACGGTCTCAGAGAATGGTACGACACCAGAGATAGCGTTAAAGATAAAGTTGAGCGTACCAGACAGAACTGCCTCAATCTTAAGGATTTTATCACCAGAGTTTCGAAGATCGTTGATAGTTCCGATGATAGGAAGACCAGCACCTACGTTGGTTTCAAAACGGAATACGACACCACGCTGGATGGCCGTCTTCTTCAATCGCTCATAGTTCTCATATTCGCTGGAAGCAGCTATCTTGTTGGCTGCGATGATGCTCACGTTGTGCTCCAGAAGACTCTGGTAGAGACTTGCCACATCCTTGCTTGCAGTACAGTCCACGAATACGCTGTTGAAGATATTCATATTCAGAATCTTTTCCTTCAGGGCCTCGTTGGTACTTGGTTCTGAAGCCTTCAGAGCCTCACGATAGTTGTCGAGGTCGAGACCGTCACGGTCGAAGATGGCATTGTGGGAAGATGCAATACCCACCACGTTGAGCTTGAGTTTATTGCGCTCCTTGAGTTCTTCGTACTGGTTCTTGATCTGCTCAATCAGTTTGCCACCCACGGTACCCACACCGCAGATAAAGAGATTGAGCACCTTGTATTCTGAAAGGAAG
>USJD01000018.1 GCA_900554835.1 uncultured Prevotella sp.
GCCACCACCAAGGCACGCTCCATGCCCTTGGCAGGATGATCAAGGGTCTTGATGACAAAGCTATCCCACTTGCCCTTGAGCGAACGCTCTGGCAAGATGCCTTTCTTGGCAAGGCGAGTAATAGCTTCACTCACTCCGTATGTACCAATGAGGATGGGATCACACCTTGTTTTTCGTGAGCATCCATGCAGATACCAGACATCTGAGAGGCGGTGGAAATAGGAAATGCTCCCCCTTGCTGTCGGAAGCTGATAAAGGAATCAGCCATTGATGTGAGGGCAAGCATCACAAAACAACAGGCCAAGAGAGGCCTTGACCATGGAAAATTGACCTTCATTTGAAATTTCATACTGTAATTTTTAGTAAATAGAGAAATTATGAAAAACTGAACTTTCGCATGTGGGGAAGTTAAGTAAAGTTAGGGAAGTAAGAAGGAAGTTAAGGGACAAATGTCCTACATTTTAAGCTAGAAGACTATTGTCTCTTAACTTCCCGAACGACCGTAGCGAGTGATAACTACTTTAACTTCAATTAATTCTTCACAAGTCGAACTCCATAAATCTGTCCAACTTGCTTGCCCTTATGAGCCACAAACTTCACTCTGATTTCCTTCTTGCCCTTAACAAACTCTGAAGGAATGGCATAATCAACAGTCTTGAACTGGGTAGTGCGCCAGCGATGACTGTTGTTCACGCTGCAAAGCAACTTGTCGTTGACATAAATATCAAACTCACTTGTACGCCACTCATCCTGTCCCCAGAACTTGAGCTGAAGGCTAAGATTAGTCTCTCCCTTGGTCTGCATCAGATAGCTGAAATAATGACCATCCTGTGCATCACGGAAGAAGATACCCTCTGTATTACCCTTGTCCGAATCATCGGTTTCCATACGATGGTCGGTCTCTGGCTGTTGTTCTCCAGGGCTCACCTTATCCACAGTTCTAGCCTCCAAAGCCTGACGGGCTGTTTCCTCATCAGCCAACTTCTGCATATAAGCCTTGTAATCATTCTCGCCGAGTGCCAACCAATACATCATATATCGAGAATCATGAATCTCGAAGAAAGGCTGTAGTTCACCATCAATGGTATTCTCCATTCGGGTGGCAAGTTTAAAGTGCGTTGGCTTGCCAGGAATTGGCTTCAGGTCTTTGGCAATGTCGTCGAGATGTTTCGGCAACAGAATAGGAGCCTTGTCAAGAGCCAGTTTCTTGCCACCGGCA
Organism: uncultured Prevotella sp.; assembly: GCA_900554835.1. GTDB lineage: Bacteria > Bacteroidota > Bacteroidia > Bacteroidales > Bacteroidaceae > Prevotella. Next base: position 1,220 of record USJD01000018.1, read on the forward strand.
TACTGTCCGAAACGGCTGTCATCGGCAATGAGCGAACGCATATCCTCTGTTCCCGTCTTCATGCCGAGCAGGATAGGACCATACATGATTGCCACATACTGAGGCACATTGATCATCGGTTTGATGTAAGCGTGCATAGGCATAGAGATTTCGACCTGGTCACCCTTCTTCCATTTGCGCTTGATGCAGACAAATCCATTCTCCTCATAGCTATTGGCATCAAAACCAACACCCGTCACGGTGAAATTATTACACCAGGAAGGCTTACGGACTTTCAGGATGAAAGTTCCCTTACCCTTGGCTACTTCTACGACTGATGACTCAGCATACGGGAAGGCAGTCTGCTGACGAATCACCATCTTTCTATCCTTCCAATTCAACTCGGAAGCCACGAAGAGATTCACATAGAGCGCATCATCCTCCGCCTTCACACCCTTATCGTGCGTCCAGACAAACTGTCCATACTTTCCGTGGTCTTCCATACCTGTTCCCACGCAGCACCACATCGCCTCATTAGGAGCAGAATAGTTGCGGTAATGACGAGGACGGGCAGAAGTGAAATAGACATAGCCGCCATGTTGAGGATGCTGGGCAGAGAGGATATGGTTGAACATCGCAGTCTCATAAAAGTCACCATACATTCCATCAGGTTTCACTCGATTCAAGTCCTCTGTCAGTTTCAACATATTATAGGTATTGCAAGACTCCGGTCCATCGATGTCGTTGATATAGTCTATGCAAGTTTCCTTGGTTGGGAAATGCTCACGACGACTGTTTCCGCCCAAAGCCAGCGAACGCTGACGTGTCACAATTTCCCAGAAATACTCGCTGGCATTGTGATACTGTACATCATGAGCCAACTCAGCGATGCGCTGATAGCCGATGACCTTCGGAATCTGCGTATTGGCATGCATATTGTCAAGGCAGTCCTTGCCGTTTTCCAAAGGCACAAGCAACTGTCTGTGGGAGAAGCGGCGGGCACAGCCCAGATATTTCTGCTCTCCGGTAACAGCGTATGCATCAGCAAGCACCTCGTTCATGCCTCCATGCTCGTTGCCCAGCATTTTCTCCATCTGTTCATCGCTCAAATCACGTGTTATATCTACTGCCCAATCGCAGAACTTCAGAAACAGATTCTTTGCCTGTTCATTTCCGCAATAGAGCCATGCATCACGAAGACCTGCATACATCTTATGAATATTATAGAAAGGTGCCCATGTTCCGAAGTAAGGTCCGAAATCGCCTTTACTGAAAGCCGTCCACATCTTGGCACTATTCGGAACACCACCGATATAGTTATGACACCAGGCATCAGGACGCTGATTGTTGGCATCAAGCACCAGCTGGAGTTCGGATATCATATATTCCATGCGCTTGCGGCATTCCTCATTGCCTGTGGCCGCATTGATGGCAAGGGCCGACAGATAATGTCCGCCCACATGTCCGTCCAGTCCATCCCAGTTGGGATAAGAAGGTTTGCGAGGCTGCAAGCCAGCCTCCTTGCGGTAAGGGGCCAACATGCGGTCGCAATCATATTTCAGGAGCACCTGCACGTTCAAGTCGCGAGCATGCTTCAATGGTCCATCCAGAAGGGTGATGTCACCCAGCGGAAACTCATCCTTATAAAGTTTATCCTGCGCCACAACACCCAAGGCTGGCGCTATGCTCAGCAGAGCAATCATTAGTTGTTTCTTCATTTTCTGATATTATTTCTAATTAGTTTTACCCATAACTACTTTCAGAGCCTTTCCCTTATATATAATCGTTTTTTTGCTTCCGTCAAGGAGTTCGATGTTGAGCTGTCTGTCCTTCACCATATTCCTGTAACTTCCCTTTCTCGCTGAAATTTCCAGGGTTTTAGCCTTGTCATTCCAATGCAGACGATAGGTGGCAAAGGCTTTCTTCTCGTAGGCATAGCCATCACCGGCATCTTCATAGATTTCAAAGTCGGCATCTGCTCCAGGATATATCTTGATAGTATAAGGTGCATCTGGCTGCTCTCCTGTAAATTGCTGACAGACTGCAAACGGAATGATGCTGCCCGCTTTCACATAGAGAGGAGAATGCTCTATAGGGGCTGCCGCCTCTATCCATCTGCCTCCATCCTCATGCTTGCCGGCCCAATAGTCATACCAGCCTGCATCTGTTTTTGGAAGATACACCTTTCTGCTTGCCTCACCATACTGCATCAATGGCTGGGTCATAGGGGCTACCAGGAAGGATGGCCCCATCATAAACTCGTCCTTGATATCATGAACGGTGGAATCCGAAGCAAAGTCAAATGCCAGGGCACGTGTCAGGGTATAGCCTTCCCTTGTCACTTTCGAAGCCAGCGAATAGGTATATGGCAACAGTTCGTAGCGCAACCTGATATGGTTGACTATACTCTCATAGAACGGTTCGCCCGGATTGCCGAATCGCCATACCTCTCGGGGTGTATCAGTACCATGACTTCGAAGCATAGGCAGGAAGGTGGCAAACTGGAACATTCTCGTGTACAGTTCACGATAGGCTGGGTCGTTGCACCCCTTAGGGAACTCGCCTTTATAGAACCATCGGTTCCATTTGTCAGGACCTGTGAAGAATGCACCTACATCAATCGTCCAATAAGGACATCCCGTAGCCATGAAGTTCAAGCCTGCAGGAATCATCTGTGCAAAGCTCTTCCACGAGGCATAAGTATCTCCATTCCAGGTGATGGTAGAAAAGCGCTGCTGACCGGCATACGAAGAACGGGTTAAATTAACAACTCGCTTCTCATCCGTCACCGCTCTCTGATGTTCATAAATTCCCATTGCATGATAAAGAGAGTAAGTCTGGCTACGCTCTGCCCCCAGCATATCACTCAAAGCCCGAGTGTTGAGTTTCCATCGCTCGGCATGGTTCTGATAGCCATACCCCTTGCGCATTGGATTGTTCCAGTCGCCATCCACAGGTTCTGAGGAATCGCACCACCACGCATCAAACCCGTTCTTGAAGAACTCGTTGTTGGCATAATCCCAATAGAGCGAACGTGCCTGCGGATTGTAAGCGTCATAAACAGAACCGCCCGGCAATATCCATCCCCTTTTCTTGAAATCCTCGTTCTGAGGACAGAACTGCGCATTAGGCCAGATAGAAATCATCAACTTGCAGTTCATGGCATGGAGCGAATCAGCCAAAGCCTTCTTGTCGGGATAAAACTTCGGATCCATCTTCATCTCTCCCCAATGTCCTGCAGGCCAGTAACTCCAATCCTGTACTATCATATCAAGCGGAATTCTGCGCTGACGATATTCCCTGACGATGCTCTCCAGTTCCTTGGAACTGCAATAGCGTTCCTTCGACTGGGTATAGCCGAAAAGATACTGCGGCATCATTGGGCACTCACCTGTAAGCTGGCGATAATTGGCTACCACCGCATCCATGTTGTGTCCCTTCATCATGTAATAATCAATTTCCTGCGCAGCTTCCATTTCCACATAACTGCTATCTGCCACATTATTATATATCATGGCACAGCCTGCATCAAAGAGCAAGCCATAACCAGCCGTAGAGTTGAGCACCGGTACCATCGCCTTCAGGTTGTGCTGACAAAGCCACATCTTCTTGCCACGCAGGTTCATGTAGTCCTCTATATGGGAACCCAAGCCATAGATAGCCTCATCCTTCTTCCAGTTGAAGTTCATCTGATAACGATAAGCCGAGCCCAGCGTATCCCGCTTCAGCACGTCCATTTCCTCAACATCGCCATTTGCCGTATGCACCACTCTGCGGGTTTTCTCGTCAAAAGTCACCTTCTCCTGATAAACTTTCTGTGAAGAACGGGGATTCTTCAGGTTTTCTGACAGGAGCAGATGGTGCTGATGGTCGAAATAACTGATGGCTCCCGAAGACTGGTCTATCGTAACCACCAGACTATCTGATGTCATGGAGAGATAATCCTTTCCATAACGCAGTTTTATTTTCTTATCCTTGCGCGGCACACACACGTTCGTTCCATTACCGGCAAACTTTCCCTCTGGCTGGAATCTGACTCTCACCACATCTGGTTTGACAAACTGCACCAGCAACTTGCCATTTCCCTTTTGCCATTCCAAGCCATTGAATACGGCATGAACCTCTCCAGCGCCCATATTCCCAGCCGAAGCAGCCATGCAGAAAGGCATGAGACCTGCTACGGCAACAACTTTACGAAATATCAAATTCATCATTTTTCTGCTTACTGATAACATTAATTATTTGATAACCATCACAAAGCCACCACGAGGCTGTACATTGATATAATCTTTCATACCCCTAACCTTACGGTATGAAATTTTCCAAGGATTTTTTGCCGTTCCGCTATCCTCGAACAAAACAACACGTGAGTTTTGCTTTGTCAGAGAAGATAAATTCAGGGCCAGTTTCTGGGATTCATCCTTGCCATTAATGCCAGCCACATACCAGGTGCTTCCCTTTCTGCGAGCCATCACGACACTTTCGCCCGGATAACCACTGAGCAATCGCGTCTCATCCCATGCAGTCGGCATGTTCGAGATAAAATCCTGCACTTCCTTTGGCTGGGCAAGATAACTCTCCGGCTTATCAGCCCAATGCATCAAAGCCGACTCGAACAAGATTGGCAAAGCCAACTCATGAGCATGGGTAGTGATATGCGGATGCTGAGAATCAGAAAAGGTGCAAGGCGTATAATCCATCGAGCCCACGATGCCGCGGGTAAATGGCAAGGTAGCATTATGGCAAGCAGCCTTTTTTGTCAGCACAGATTCATTATTATACCATTCCGCTCCATACACACCCTCGGTAGAGAGCAGGTTGGGATAAGTGCGCTGCCAGCCTCGGGGAACAGTAGCACCATGAAAGTTAACCGTAAGATGATGGCGTGCCGCACACTCCAAGAGGTCGATGCAATACTCCATCGTTTCCTGTTTATCGCCAGCAAAGAAGTCAATCTTCACTCCAGCTACGCCCATTTTCTCTAACCAGGCAAACTCCTTCTCCCTGTTTTCCGGAGCATTCAGCTTATTATGAGGTCCTGGTGCACCCCAAGCCTTGATCCATGCAGTAGAAGAATTATACCAGAGCAAAGGTTTCACACCCCTATCCTTGGCATATTTCAAAGCCTCCTCGATGGTGGCTCCATTCTTCATCTCATCCCATTCTGCATCAATCAATACGTATGGCAAATGCAAAGTGTTCGCCATATCTACATATTTTTTAATGATATTCAAGTCGTTGGAACCATGGTTGTAAGCCCAGTAAATCCAGCTTACACTTCCGGGTCGTATCCATGAAGTATCTTTCAGACGACAAGGGGCACTGACATCAGTTACCAGGGTAGAAGCTATCAGATTCTGCTTCTTGCCTATGATAACCACTCGCCAGGGAGATTTCCAATTACCCGAATAATGCTGCGGGTTTTCATCCAGGAACACATGATAATCCTCCGGATTCTGCCCGTTCTTCAAGGAAGAGGCGCTGTTGTTCCGTTCTATACCAGCCTCAGTAATAAGAGAGAACACGTCATTCTGCTCAAACAGACAAGGATAGCCCCAATGCTGTTTTCCGCCTTTACCGGTAGTGGATAAAGGGAAGAAATTCTCATAAGACTCTGTCCATTCCTGAAACCACCGGCGCGTGCCTTCACTGATATGATAAGTAGTCAAATCCTGCTTGATTGCCGTATGCTGCAAACCTTCCAACTCATAACGGAAAGCTACACCATCATTATAAAGGCGAACCACCATGCGCAACGGGCGCTGCAGATCATCCTCAAAGGTATAAACTATTTCATTCGCCTCGTTCTTGCATTCACTCTTCTTTCCCATGAGCATCTGATAATGCTCCGAAATATATTTGGGCTTGGAAATGTTTTTCAAGATCAGATTCCTTCCTCCACCATCACCGGTAGTCAAACCATAACCAGTAATATGAAGCACCTGGCTTTCCTTATTTCCTTTACCAGTATCGCGATAAGCTACATCAAAAGCCTTCACCTTATTATCCTCACCCTCTGCCTTCCATTCAATCTTTCCATTGGGAGAAGAGAAAGTTTCCCGCAGATTCTGGGCAAAAGCTGCGCCCTGCATGGCAAGCAGCCATACAATCAACAGTAACGGCTTTCTGAAAGCCAAGATTCTCGTTGTATTCATCATTATGATTGTTTATTCGTTTAACGCTACAAAATTACGAATAAACAATCATAATGACTTTTTTTAATGTTTCAAATACTTTACTCAGTATATTTTGCCGCATATTCCGAAGGCGACATACCGAAATATTTCTTAAATGCAGTGGAGAAATGACTGTTATTGGCAAATCCCACCATATATGAAACCTGCGTAATGTTGATTTTACGCTCTCTTATCAATCGGGCAGCCTCATTGAGACGGATGTTTCGCAGGAACTCGCTGGTAGGCACACCGGTCATCTCCTTCAACTTACGATGCAGCTGGGTGCGGCTTATGCCCACCTCATCACACATTTTCTCTACATTGAAGTCAGAATCGCTCAAGTTCTCGTTCACTACCTTCATGATACGCTCCATCAGCTCCTCGTCGTAGCCTTTCACCTCTATCTTCTCCACCTTGTCGTCCTGCTTCAAGGCACCACTGAACTTACCCTTCAAGCGACGTACATTGTCGATGAGATTGTCTACCGTGAGATGAAGTTCCTCCAGACTGAATGGTTTTGCCAGATAAGCATCAGCACCCAGTTTGATGCCCTCCAGCCTGTCGCTGATTTCCGATTTGGAAGTAAGCATGATGACAGGCACATGACTGATATTGGCATTGCCCTTGATTTTTTTAAGCAGCGTGATACCATCCATCTCAGGCATTACCACATCGCTTACCACCAGGTCGAAATCGTCTGAAAGCAACTGCTTCAATGCCTCCTTACCATTGTTGCAGATTACAAAGCGATACCAGTCGTTCAGTTCCGACTTGACGTAACGGCATATCTCGATATCATCATCCACGAGCAGGATTTTACAGTTTCTGTTAGCCGCACCTCTCTGCTGTTTCATTCCAGTATCCACGTAGTCCGAATAAATCTGTTTTTCCTTAAGATGCTCTTTACCCAAAGGTAATTCTATGATGAAACAGGCACCGCTCTTTCCATCCTCACGGTTGCGTGCGGTCACATCGCCACCATGAAGCCTTACGATGGATCGGCATAGATTCAAGCCGATGCCCGAACCTCCCAGGTGCATATCAGCCGAATTCTTTCCCTGATAGAAGCGTTCAAACAGGGTTTTGGCATCATCGTTCTTTCCCAATCCCTTGCCGCTATCAATCACATACAGGAGCACCTTCTTATCCTGCTTCTCAATGCGGAAGATGATTTCGCCACCATTAGGCGTATATTTGAAGGCATTAGACAGCAGATTGGCTATCGCCTTATCCAGCTTGTTGCGATCTATCCACGCATTCACAGGCGTCTCTGGCATCTCCAGTTTTATCTGAATGCCACGCAGGTTGGCATTGTAAGTGAAGAGTGAAACCAATCCCTGCGAAAACTCCACCAGGTTGGTTTCCCTGCACGAGAGGTTCATTTGATGCTTGTCAAGGCGTCTCTTGTCGAGAATCTGATTCACCAGAGTGAGCAGGCGCTGTGCGTTTCGGTCGATGGTATCAATATCCTCATGATACTCCTCAGCATTTCCCAATCGCTCCTTCAGTTTCTTCAGAGGCTCCATAATCAGTGTAAGCGGCGAACGGATATCGTGGGTGGCATTGATGAGGAACTGCATCTTTGCCTCTTCCAAATCTCTCTTCTTCTTGCGCAGAAAAACAATGATAACGGCAGCCGTGAAGCCGAGAATCATGAAGAGTAAGATGAGTTTCGCCCAAACGGTAAGATACCAAGGCGCCAGCACATCCAGGTTGATTACCTTATTATATGTGGAGTACTTGCCGTTGCAATAGGTACGCACTTCTATACGATAATGTCCATACGACAGACCTGTAAAGTTGAGGCTATTGTCTCCTACCGTATTGCTGATCCATTTACCCCCATTGATGCGATACTGAAACACAATGTTACCCACGCTCTGATAATCGAGCAGGGAAAAACTGAGTACTATCGACTTGAAATCAGACGGAACACTCAAATTATCTCCGATAAACGGAGCCATCTTTCCATCAAGCAACACACCCGACAGATAAATAGCCGACATTTTCTCATTATAATCCTTTACCTCAGAAGGCCGGAAATAAGTCAATCCTTCAGAGTTTCCATAACAGATAACCCCATCAGGGGTAGAACCAAATACTCCTGCCAGATATTCCTTGGTTAAGAGTCCGTTACCCTTTTCAAAAGAGAAAAACGACTTAGCTTTACTATCATAACACCAGATACCCTGCGCAGTACTCATCCATAGGGTTCCCTTGGCATCCTTCTCCAGCGAATAAATTCTCAATCCGCTAATACTCTCAGAATGAGGCCAAAGGGTTGTCTGCTGTTTTTTCGCATCATAGAGATAAAGACCCATTTCTGTAGCAATAGCTATCTTGCTATCCGACAGTTCCAACGTAGAATAGCACGTTTTACCCTCTAACAGAGGCCGAGAAAGAATGACATCAAAATATCCGGTTTTGGTATCCATGCACGACACACCATTGGTTGTTGCACACCAGAGCCTTCCCCGGGAATCTAACCTGATATCCGCAATCCAGTTATTGCAGATGGTTTTGTGCGGACGCCTATCATCCATCAGATATTGCGTCATCTTGCCACTCTTCCTATTCCATACATAAAGCCCGTTTCCCTGACTTGTGAGATACATATTGCCAGCAGCATCTACCTGCATACCATCCAGAGAAAGTCCATTGGAAGGCAACAACAACTGGTAAGTCTGATGCTTCCAATCATATTCATAAATGCCCTCACTGCCATATACATAAACCTTCTTCCGAATATCCGAGTAAACCTTGGTTAGTCCAGCAGGACATTGAAGTTTTCTGGTATTGCCCGTCTTCTCATCCAAGAGATACAGCCCATGATTTTTGACCACAAAAAGCATCAATCCGTCAGCAACTCCCACTACAGATGAAATGGTTTCCATACCAGCCCCCAAATCATCCAAAGTAACCGAATGGAACACATTCCTATCATTATTCGACAAGAAAAGTCCTTTCATATAGCATCCATACCACTGATTACCATCTCTATCTATCAGCAAATCGCTGATATGCGCATTATCAAAGATAAACGATTGATTATTCAGTTCCACCCGATAAGCCTTTCGGGATCCATGGGGTATCTTGAAAGTTCCATCTCCCGAAGTACCCAACCATAAATTGCCATACTTATCCAAGGTAGCAGCACTGATATATCCGGCTCCCTGATGAGCTGAAAAATCAAAGTCGTAGCGTGAGAAGCGATGCGATGCATAATCATAGCGCATAATGCCGCCCGTATGCGCCACAAAGAATCCCTTCTTGTCTGTGGCATATAATTTACGGATACCAAACAGATCTTTAGGTTCATATACACTTACCAGTCGAATAGACTTGCCATCGTATTTATATTTTCTCAACACCTTTGTATGATTAGCCTGCCACAGATATCCTTCATCATCAAAAAACAGCATACCAAAGAAATCATCCACTGAATTTGCTGATTTTCTTGAAAGGCGAGTAACTTTACCCGTAGTCATATCCAGCCTATAAGCACCATACCCGGCTGTACCTATCAGGAGATTATGTTTTCTATCCTCAACAAGAGAGCTGATTCTTATCTTCTCATCATGCTTTTCCAATACAATATGCTGGAAACTATTGGTAAGATAAGAATATTTATAGAGTCCACGATTCGTTGCCACAAAGAGGAACTCTTTGCTATAAGGATAGACTTTTACGATTCCATTATCCTGGATGGTGGTGGTATCGGCAGGATTGCAAAGATAGGTACTGAAATTATAGCCGTCAAAACGGTTCAGTCCATAATTGGTACCCACCCAAATGAAGCCATACTTATCCTGTATGATACATCGAATCAGGCTACTCGACAGGTCGTTGGATGTATAAAGTCGTCCAGAGTTGGCATAAGAAAAGCAAGCCAACATTTGCATGAGGCAAAGAACTCCAAAAAGTAAAAGACGCTTCATAGGCTTTTTAATTGAAAAATACAAAATTGCTGTTTACATGATGAATGATGCAAAATTATATAATTTTTGTTAGAAAAAAGAAAGAAAGCCCAAGATTTTGCATTCTTTACCTGTTTTTTTACTCAAAAGTTGCAAGAGATAAAGTTTATGATACTATATACTCAAAAAGATGACCACGCAAAATGCGAGGTCATCTCTATATCTTACTCATGCTAAAATTATGCTTATTATTTTTTGATTACCTTTCTGGAAACCTTCTTGCCATTGGCAAACTGAATCTGCTCTATAACCAAGCCCTTAGTCTGACCACTGATGCGCTGACCCGCCAGATTATAAGTCATGACAGTACCTTTTCCGAAGGCATCGGCAGTACGATCAGTGATACCCGTACTGGTATCCGCCTTTCTAATCTTCACATTACCCAAGACAACGGCAGCCCAACTAGCCGACATCAGGAAATAAAGTTCATAATCCCCTTCCTTCTCGATGCTGAAATTTGCCAGATGAGCTAGAGAGCCTTTCACCACTTGATTGGAATTTTCCTTCAAGTTGCCTTCCGACTCCAGGTTTTGCTCCAGCAAGACAACCTTCTTGTCACTTATGCCGGTAATACATGCATCAAAAGTCACAGCTCCGTTCTCAGAACCATCGTTCCAAAAGATAGAGTTGAAAGAAAGCTGATACTTTCCTGGTGTTAGGTGCAGACGATGATTATCGAAAGAACCATAGGAAAGCTTACACTGGTCGAAGTCACGGGCACTGAAATAGAAACCCGTATTGAAGTCGCCACCAGCCACGAAATCCTTGATACGGGCGCCACCCGTATTGGCAGCGCCATTCTCCTTCACATCGTTTCTGCTTCCATCGTTCATGCTGTTTTCCCTTTTCCAACCCGCAGGAACACCTTCGCAAACATTTACTACCTCATCTTCCCAATTGTCGTGAAATACCACGTCGCCCGCAGCTTCTTCAGGCTTCACATCCTCTGGGAGATCGAGCTTATACTGCTTGAAGAAGTTCCAAAGCTCACGGGTAGAATATACCACATTCGGATCATCAGAATGCCAATGTCCCTTACCATCGAGGGCAATAAGAGTAACCTCAATGTTGTCCTCCTTATTTATATATCTGGTACGAGTGGCTGCTGCATGGTCTGAAGTCTCAGGATAAGGTCTGATTACCTCAGGATGCTCCACATCGCATCCCTCAGCAGCCGCCCATTTTTTCACATAATCGTCTATTCTGCCATAGCCACCAGCAGCATGGTTTGGGTCACCACCCCATTTCACCACGTCGTCGCCAGTGCCATGAATGTGCATGATAGGCACTTTTCTCACCACCACCGGATCACGATAATCCACTGGGATACCACTCACGGGACCGAATGCAGCCACCACGGAACCTAACTTAGTCATGCAATGATAAGTCATCATACCACCCATAGAAAAGCCTGAGATGTAGATACGGTTCTTATCCACATGATATTTCTTCTGCATGGTTTTCATGATGGTTTCAATGAACTTCACGTCTCCCGAACCCGAGATGTCCCAGAAGTTGCCGTTTCCCTGCGGATAGACCACCAGGATTTTAGCCGTATCTGCCACCTCGTTCCAATGAGTCTGGTTCATTTGGTAATTAGCATCCTGGCTTGCTCCATGCATGGAGATGACCATAGGAGCCTTCTCAGGTAAATCGGCAGGCACATACACCAGCATCTCTCGGGTGGCAGTACCCACCTTGATGGTTTGCTTCTGTGGTTGCTGCTTGTAGTTATGTTCCACTGCTGCCAAAGCCTGCATGCAGAAGGCACAAAGCAGGCACAGCAAGAAAGTAGTTCTTTTCATCTTCAGTTATAAATTATCAGTTATACGATTATCAGTTGTTACGATTATCAGCTGTTATGATTATCAGTTGTTATGACGCATAAAAAAAATCGGCAAAGTATCTGCTGGATTCAACAAATACTTTGCCGAACATCAGAACTAGGGGGTATCCCCTAGTTACACTAAAAAAGTAGAATTTCTGCCATTAATTATTCATTACTTTAACAACCTTACCACTCTTAAGTTTCTTGATAACAAGACCCTTGGTATTGGTAGTCACCTTAGCACCTGCAGCATTGTAGGTAGCAACCACTTTATCATTGCCAGCCGTTGTAAGATTCTTGATTCCTGTAGGAGTACCCTTGTAAAGAAGAATAGCGTCTACCTGTGCCTCAGCACCCCATGGCACCTTGATTGTTACCAAGTGAGCGAAATCATCAAGTTGCTTGTCATCACCAACACCACGAAGCATCTCATTCTTCAAATCAAGAGTCACTTCACCTTCATCATTAATTGTCTTGATGATTTCAATCATCTTGCCATCTGCAGGCTGGCCATCTTTCTCCATACGGTTGAACATCAGACGAACTTTGTTACCTGGCGCACCATAAATAACCATGGTTGAATAGTCTGACAAATCAGCAAAAGCCGTTTCCTGCACTGTGGTTGTACCAGCCAGCACGCCACCACTGCCAACAGCTGCACCAGAACCAATCTGCCAGTCCCAGTTGGAGATTTGTCCTTCTACCTTCTCAGCATCCTTACCTGTACCATCGTACAAGCTCCACATCTCGGCAGTAAGTTCATCACCTTCCTCTTCGTTCTGTGCATAAGCACCACTAACACCACAAAACAAGGCAATAGCAATCATTGCCAAACTCTTAATTGTAGTTCTCATAATCTTAAAGTTTTAAATTGATTAATAAAAATTATTTATAATATTTTTCCGTAACAGTCTTACCATTACGAAGATAAGTTTTCTTGATATTCACACCATTCTGAGGAGCCGACAGGCGCATGCCACTCAAATTATAATACTCCACGTGATCCACCATATTATCATCGGTTGTGATACCAGAGATGGCAGTCAACTCAGCCTTGAAGTTAAGGGTCACGCAGTCGAGCACGGCACTTCCGCCACTAACATAGTCAATCTGCATGTTTCCATTTGCATCGTTCATGTCAATATCAAATGTATATTCACTCCACTTAAACTTGCCATTGTCTGTCTTAGGCAGCACAATCTGCTTTGAAGCATTGCCGCAGGTAACATTGAGCGTCGCAGGCTTATCGTTCGACTGATAGCGAAGGGTAGCCGTATAAGTACCCGGCTTGTTCACTGGGGTATAACCACGGAGAGAAGCAGTCTTGCTGGTTCCCAATCTAACACACCCCTGTCCCGAGTAGTTACGATAACCCGAATACCAGGCATTGCCCCACAAACCGCTTACGTTCCTGTAGTCGAAGTTCTCCATCTCATACTGCAACTCACCCTCATATACAGCTGGCACTGAAGGCATCTCGATAACCGAAGGAGTAACATCCGTATCCTTCAGCTTGCCCGATGTCTTACTGCCCTTGCAGTTGATGGTCAACTCAAGCGGACCATTATGAGTTACATATACGATAAACTGGTTGCTCTTCCATTCAGAAGTAACCGAACTTGCAGAGTGGTCGCCATTATCCTTCCATGAGATGGTAGGCTGGGCACTGGCACCAAGGATGGTAATTGTATCCGTCTGCTGTTCGAACTCAAGCAGTTTCTTGTCATCATTCAAAGTAGGATTTCCCTGCTCCAGTCTCATACCGTCCTTCAGGCGGTAGTTCTGCATATAGAGGCTCAGCTTATCCGAGTTCTCGCGCATGAAGATGAGCGAGTAAGGAGCCAGGTTCATCTTAATCTGGCTGCAAGTGTTGTACTTAGGGATGAGTGTACCCCTTGCACTGCGCTTGGTGGCATAATACTCGCGATAGTACTGCATGCCGTTCTTGGTGGCATTCAGTTTTACATGCTTCTCATCATACTGGAATGGGTTATAGCAAACCCAGGCATTCTCCAATCGTGAAGCATAGATGGTTCCCGTGTATTCCTGCTTGAAAAGCTTGTTGAGATACGTCTTCTTATTTGCCACATTGTTCCAGGTAGAGTTAGAAGAATACTCACTTGCCTTCACTGCCACGGTGAGTTTCTTCGCCTCATCGTCGAGCAGGTCGGAAACCACAGGGATGGTTGGATAACGGCCGGTGCTCTTCAGCCACCATCGGTTGGTGATTGTATGGTTAGGCCACTGGCAACCGTTCTCATCAGCCTCGTTACGGTAGATTCCATTGAAGAATCCCTCTGGAGTAACGTATGGTCCCATCTCATTGACATTAGAAGAAGCATCCTTAGGCTTGATGTCGTTGAGCAGACAGATCTTTGTTCTATCAATCACCTCGCTGCGGGTTGGAATACGGATGGTACCGTCTAATATCTTTCGGAACATGTCGATATTGATGTTGCGGAAGTGTGGGAACCATCCCCAGTTGCGGTGTGTATAGCCATCAGCCGTCTTGGTGGTAGCAATCTCACGTGAATCCTCCAGAGGAATTGTTTCCGGACCATCTATCACTGTCTCACCGGTCAGTGCCACGTGCTCCAGGATAGGAATGGCACCGCATGCCTTAGGAAAATCGCTGTAATACTTCTTGAGCACATCGCCCTTACTATCCGTGATTACATTGCCGTCCAGGTCGAGCTGATTGTCATCGCCATACCATCCGCAGGCATCGAAGCGAATACCATACTGACCGGCATATCCACCCAGATAAGCACCCAGGCAGTTGCTCTCGATGTCAAAGAATCCATTCTTCATGGTATATTTCTCGCAACAGATGAAATGGTCGTTGTCGGTGGTGAGCAACTGGCGCATCTTGGCATTGCGCTTCATGTAAGCCACCGGCATCATGTTGGCAGAATAAACAGCCTGGGTAAAGCTTACTGCCAGATAGCCACCGTATTTATGACAGAGTTCATAGATGTTGGCAAGGAGCTGAAGTCGCTTCAGGAAGGAAGGATTCTTTAACACCTCGGTGGTTGTAGTACCATCCTCTCCTATCACCTCCCATTTACGGTCTTCCTCGAAGCCCCAGAACTGCTCGGCGAAATTCCATCCCAGGAAATTAGGGTATTCCTTGAAGTACTTTTCGTAGATAGAGAGATCATCATCCGAGAAGGCACTGCAGGCACCGCTGGCACACTGAATCATGGTCCATACTCTATTGCGGGCACAAACCTTCATCCAGGAATCACACACTTTCTCACCGTCAGGACAGGTAGCCTGCGTAGCTGAGAGAGAAAGATTGAACACAACGTATGGTCTGATATCCTCTGGCACCATGTCGATGATGCGCTGCGGGTCTGGATCATTCCATGTGTCAATGTGGATAATCCACATCGGTTGCGAAGTAGAGATAACACGTCGCAGTGCAGGCCCATTATGAGCCTGACTCACTGCAACAGTTACGATACTAATAATTAAGACTAATAATTTCTTTACCATGTTGTTTCCTTAGACTGTAAACCATTAGCCACACCCACATAAGTAGGCAAGCGATTGTAATTGCTCCATAAGCCTACGCCCACATTCGAAGCGTTGACATGCGAGAAACTGAGTCCGTATCGCTGGTTCTCAGGAATGATTTCAAGATACTTATTTACAATGTAAGTATAGAAAGAAGCCATTTCCTTCAACTGAGCTGTGGTTACCTGAGAGATTCCCTGGATGGCACCCGACTTATCAGCCGGATAAACATTGAGGTCTGACAGACGGACCAGGAGTCCGGTCTCCTTCAGGCTATTCAGCAAAGTCTCATACTGCGCCTTGGTATCCTCAAGAATATCTGCATGATAAGGCAGGTCAACCTTAATGTTGACACCGGCAATCTGAGCCCCCGCCTCGTTCCATTGAGCCAGATAGTTCTTCAAGCCCTCCTGTTTCATGTCATTACCCAGCATGTTGCTCTCTTCATAGAACAGCTTCATATCCGGCTTGACAGCATGGATGGTCTTGCAGACATCAGCCACATAGTTATCGCCCAGGTAATCATTAGGATAGAACTCTGAAGGATCGCCAGTTGCATCGGTAGATTTCATCTCACCGAGGAAGTCGTCCAGCAAGTCGCTAGCCACCGTCCAGGTATTGATTCTATCACCATACTTCTTTACCAAAGCATCGGCATAGGCATCCAGTCCCTTCTTTACATCAGCCGCCTTTTCCGCTGCAGGACGATCTACATAGTAGCCTTCAGTCTTGTAAGCGACATGCAGTTTGATGTTATCTACATACACCTTCTGCGGGGTAGCACCCTGACCAACCATAATAGAAAAGGTATTAGCCTCCATATCCTCGGCTGTGATATTATCAGCCAGACTCGTCATGCTGAGCTCATAATGTGCCCACTGATCCTTAGCCTCTGGCTTATCAAACTGCTTTTCGGCAATGCTCTCGCCCGCCTTCACTCTCAGCAGGAGAATCTTCTTGATGTTGCTGCTTCGATAATCGAAGGAGATAGACTGCACATCTTTCAATTTAGCACCTTCAGGCAACTGGATAGGGATAGACATGAACTTAGCATTCTTGGTATTAGAGAACACCTTTCCATTCTGTCCAGCCGGATCTTTGGCAATCACACTGAAGCCATCGCCATCCAACTTACTGCCGGCATCATATTTTTCGAAATCCTCAACAATGTCAGTATCCACCTGCGTTCCTTCCACCCAAGTATCCTTGGTGAGTTCCTTCATGTAGTTGACATTGAACTGAGCAGGATTGAACATGGCAGTGGCGAAGACATTCATACCCGAGTTAGCAGCATTTGCCACAGCCTTCTCAACGGTAAGCGTATCAATATCGCCATTGTCAGCCACCATGCCGGCATAGCTGAAAGCATCCGACAGGGTAACCTCGTTGAAGTTAGCCAAGACCTGAGAATACAAGGCATTCTGGGCAAGGGCATCATCCGATGCGATTTCCGCTCCCAGGTGGATGCCCGTGTAGTTCTTCAATACGTCATAGGCATTAAGAGTTTCTGCCAAGGCAACACTCTCTGGCTTATTTACGTTAAAGTCTGATTGATAATCCTCAGCACAACCAGTGAGCAGCAAGGTTGCTGCTGCACTGGCGAGGACAAAATTCTTTATCTTTTTCATGATTCTGAATTCTTTTTAGTATTACTTTACTGTAAAATACTCACCTACGACACCACGGTTGCGAACTACCATGGTATCCTTGGTTGCCACGGTAGCCACACCATCCACCTTTACCTGATAATCCAGATAGAGAGCGTTGCGCTGCTTGCCACCCATGTTCTCACAAGCCTTCACAAACTTACCTGTGCCCGAAACCTCGGCATGTTCATCATTGGTAGTGATGCTGCAGTTGTTGTCGTCGTCAAAGTTGAGCAAGAGTGTTACGTTGTGGGCTACACCCGCCTTGTCTCTTACGGCAACCACCATCTTGTCCTGCTTCATGCCCGATGTAACCACATTGAGCTTCTCGCCCTTTTCCATATACTGGGTATGGCGGATGTCTTCGGCTGTGGTGTTATCGGCATAGGTAATCTGATCCTTGCCGCGGCGCAGATACACAGCATGCCATGGATTCACGAATTTCACGGCACAGAGGGTATAGTTCTGACTCTCGATAATCTTGTCAACACCGGTGGCCTTGGTCAGTTTCACAGGAATCACATAATTAGCTTCCAGACTCTTGGCATCGGCAAAGAAAGCATCGGTAAGATGAATCTTAGGACCACCCGCCAGGCTACCCTTTGCAATGACAAACTGGTTGGCATTCTCGATGGTGTAATATTCCTGTGGCATCAGGATCATAGGCTTGGTCTCGTTGTTGATAACCATGCTTTTCCCCTCTATCAGGGTTGGGTCTATCACATAGTCCACGGTAATCTGATTGCCATTGCCATAACCACCACCGCAAAACGCCATGATGTTGATGTTATGGAGATTATCCTCAGTCAGGTCTACCTCCTGGTCTTCGCCGAGTTCCACCGTACGAACATAGCAAGGTTTGGAATAGTAAACCGTAGTCTCACCCTCATAGTCAAACTCCTGGTTGCCACTCTCGCAAGAGGTTGTTGCCAACATTGCGAAGGTAGCTAAGCCAAGCATATTTAATAATCTTAAAGTTTTCATATCGTAATAGTCTTATTTTTATCTTTTCACTTTATTTCCAACCCTTGTTCTGATAGAGAAGGTTAAACTTCAGAGTCTCAGAATATGGGATAGGACCATAGATCATGTAATCCTGATAAGCTCTGTTCTCTACAGCTGGAAGCAAGGTGCTCTCGCTGCCGTTCCAGTCGATACCCTGGGCAGCCTGGTTCATGCCGGCAATATCATTCCAGCGGCGCAGGTCCCAGAAACGGAAGCCTTCAAAACAGAGTTCCAGGCGGCGCTCATTGCGAATCAGGGCGCGCATCTTGTCCTTACTCTCGGCACATTCGTCAAGATAGGTGTCATCCGTAAGACCGGCACGATGGCGGATTGCCTTGATTACATCGTATGCCGAATAGCCGTGACCATTGTCATTCTTTGGACCCCAAGCCTCATTGGCAGCTTCAGCATAATCCAGGAAGAACTCGGTGTAGCGGAGACGCGGCGTATATTTGTTCACCTTGGTTGTTGAGGTAGATGAGCAGTTCACCTTCATGTTCAGAAGCTTCTTCAGATAGTAACCTGTGCGGGTTGAATTATCCTTGGCATTGATACCGTCGTCGGTTCCCTCCTGGCTACCGGTATAGATAGTTTTGCTGGAAGGTCCTTCTGTGGCACCATTATATATAATGTATTGTGCCAGACGTGGGTCACGGTTTGCGTAAGGATTGGCTGCATCATACTCGCTTCTTGCATCCGAGATAGGATAACCGTTGGCTGCAGGGAAGGCATCCACCAGATTCTGGGTTGGATTGATTCTGCCCTTACCATTCAGAGATGGAGGATAGTTGTTAGACTCATCGCTGTTCACCTCCTTGGAAAGATTCTCACGCCAGATAATCTCGGCAGGATTGGAACCTTCCTTGATGGCTGATATCTCACCTTCGTTGGTATAATAGGTACCGCCCGTAGCCGACAAGCCGGCAGGACCACCCACAACATCGAGTACCTTGGCTGCGGCATCGGCTGCCTTTGCCCAGTTATCTGCACTCTCCAGAAAAGCAGGGCTGGCTACCAGAAGGAGCAGGCGGGCACGGAAAGCCTTGACGATCTGACCGTTGATCAGCTGTCTTGACTTATTACCCATCACCACGGTGTAATCACCTGGGTCGCTAACAATGCTTCTATACTTGGCAGGAATCAGTTCGGCCTTGTCGATGTCAGCATAGTCATCAGGAAGCAAAGCCTCAGCTCTGTCTAAATCTACCAGGATGCTATCCACATTCTCCTTGAAATCAAGACGTGGAAGATTGAGATTATCGTTGGTTCCCAGGAACGTGCGACTCAGGACAGTACCAAGCAGCTTTCCATCGGCGGTGTAACCCGCATGAGAACGGAGCAGATAATACTGGAAGATGGCACGCAATCCGTAAGCCTCGCCACGCATTCTCATCTGACGCAGCTTGTTCTGAACAGGGTCTCTCATGAACTGTACATTATCAACATGATCCAGGAAGGTGTTGAGATACTGCACTGCACCCAGGCAGGTGCCCCACTTATCGGTAGGGTTGCTGGTAGAAGTCCAGGTGGCAGTAGCCATCTTCATCCAGCTATCACCCTTGTCGTTTGTAACAGCGTCATCAGTAGCCACATCACTACCATCATAGTAGCCAGGAAGCGCACGATAGGTGGTTGTCAGAAAACCTGCAGCAAAATTAGGATCGGAATCTATCTGATCGAAATCCTTGAAGTTTTCCACTGCTGGCGTGAATACATCATCGCAAGCAGAGAGCAAGGCTGCAGATGCAAATATCATGATTATATTTCTTATTTTCATCATTTTATCTTCTAATAGTTTGTGTTTAAGATCTTCTCCTTAGAATGACATCTTCAAACCGAGATTGTAGTAGCGACAACTTGGTGAACCATAGCTGGTCTCCATATACTTGCGATTCTTGCTGATGGTGAGGAGACTCTCGCCGAGCAGATAAACGCTCATGCCGCTAACCATCTTGCCTTCGAACCAACGGGTTGGCATGTCGTAAGTAAGCTGAACCTTGTTCAGGTCGAAACGGTCTGTTCTGTAAATCCAGAAGCCTGAGTTGCGGAAGTTGTTGCTATTCTCAAGCGCTGTCAGACGAGGATAGGTAGCAGTGGCTGCCGTCTCCGGTGTCCAGCGACCTCTTACCACTGTGGTATATTTCGATGTACCAAATCTCCAGTCGTTAGATCTGAATGCCTTGGCACCCATCTGTCCTGTACCAGCAGCGAAGAGCGTGAACTGCTTCCACTTCAGAGTCAGGTTTACACCATAGATGTATGGGCAGGCACTCCAGCCGTATTTACCCATCACCACCCGGTCCTTGCTATCCACAACGCCGTCGCCATTCACATCCTTATACTTCAAGTCACCAGCCTTCACCTCTCCAAAGGTGTGCTTTGGCACGAAGTTAGGGTCGCCTTGTTCGAGGTTGGCATTCAGATGGTCAATGTCCTGCTGGGTGAAGAAGCCCTCACATACATAGCCGCGAATCACATCGAGTGGCTGTCCCTGTGCATTCAGATAGGTGTTCTCACCGTTGTTTTCCTCACGGCGCTTAGCCTCTGAAGAGAATACCTGACCCGTGAATCCCAACTGGGCATCTACCTTACCTATCTTCTTGTTCACGTAAAGGGCATAGTCGAAGCCCTTGCGTGTATCCTGGTTGTAGTTTGTCCATGGCAGGAAAGAACCGTTAGGATAGGTATTGAAGTATATAGGATAGAGCGTAGAGCTACCATTGGTAAGCAAACCGTCGGTCAACTGGTTGAAGTAGTTGAAATCGAGTGTCACCAGACCGTTGAGGAGCGATGTCTCCAATCCGATTCTCCATTCCTTGCGCTTCACGAAGGTAAGTTTCTCGTTGGCACCGCGCACCGAAGAGTTGGTGTTGCCGCCCTGCGTGCCATCCTGCCACTGATACCATCCGCCCTTCATATTATAGTATCCTTTATACATATAATAATCAGAGATGTCGATATCCTGGTTAAGCACAGCGTAAGATGCATTCACCTTCGCCTCGTCGAAGAAAGGCAGTGTATTCTTGAACCACTTCTCCTGACTCAGGCGCCAACCCAAAGTTACAGAAGGCGAGATTGCCTCGCGATGACCTTCTGCCAGTTTTGGAGAATGAACTGCTGCCGCAGCCAATTCTGCGTAATAGGTGTGATTATAGTTGTAACCCAAACGCAAGCCCAGGTTGGCATTGGTGGTCTTGTGATAGGAAGAACCCTTGACACCCGATGAACTCTCGTGATTCTCATCTACGGCATTCTGCTTGGAGAAGCCCCATGCAGCGAGAGTGGCATCCACATTGTGATACTTGGCGAAAGTATTCACATAGTTGAACTGGGCACGGAACGCCATCGACTGGTAGTACTGGCTGCTGCCGATGTACTCGCTGGTTGACTGCGAATCCTTGCCATACTTGGTGAGTCCCACAATCATATCCTTACCGTTCACATTACCCCAGGTTGGCTCGTAAGTAGAGTAACCAAGATTATAAGCCTCTGAGTAGTAATCCCAGTAGTCGATGCTGAAGGCGGTCTCGAAGCTCAATCCCTTGGTAATCATGCTAAGGTCTGCCTTGGTACCTACATCAAACGAGAAGGTGCGGTTCTTGTCTTTCACGTAGCCGGCAAGAAGCATGTCGCCAAATACGGTGGTCTGATTGTCGGAAGAACCACCCACCAGATACTTGCCGTCGACGTGATGGATAGTACCGTTAATCATCTGCTGCAGGCTGGCGTTGTTAGGGTCGATCATGCTGATTGGCACCAGACCCGTGTACCAGTTAGGGCGAAGCGTATTGGCTGCTCCCCAGAAATCACCGCGCCCGGTATATTTGTTACTGATGTTGATGCCCACGTTCACATAGGCCTTCAACCAGTCGGTGATGGTAGCATCAATGTTTGAACGGATGCGGAAGTTCAGGTTCTTGTCCTTTTTATGCTCACCATACTTGATGAGACCGCCATTGTAATCTACCCCGAAGTTGGCATAATACTTGGCAAACTTGCTGCCGCCCGTCACCTCCACCGTAGCGTTGGTTCTGTTGTAAGCCTTGCGCAGATAATCGCTACTGAAGAAGTCCATGTCTGGATAACGGTAAGGATTGGTACCCTGTGCCGTGTTGTAAATCTGCTCATCGCTATACTTCTTTGGCTGTGTAGGGTCATCGTTCAGCAGTGCCTCATTATAGAGGCTCATATATTCAGCAGCCCCCAGAAACTCAGCGTATCTCTTAGGCACATACAAGCCCGTATTGGCACGCGCCTCGATGGTGAGCGGCTGAATCTTACCACGCTTGGTGCTGATGAGAATCACGCCCTTGGCACCCTTGGAGCCATAGAGGGCTACGGCAGATGCACCTTTCAGCACGGTAATCTCCTCCACCTCGGTGGCGTTGATATCCGATGCACTTCTTGGAGCACCATCTACCAGGATCAGCGGAGCCTGGCCCCAGATATTTCCATTATAACCACCAATGAGCGACTGGAGGTTGTTCAAGCTATTAGAGCTATAGTCTTTCTTCAATTGATCCTGCACATTCACCTGGCTCACTCCACCCATGAGGTCGGTCTTCGCAACCTTGCCGAAGGCTACATTAATCATGCTGCTGTCAGCAAGTTCCTGTGCGCTTGCCATGCCGCTGGCTACCAACATGGAAGCCAGGGTCAATGACGTTTTCTTATTGAATATATTATTTTTCATACTCATCTTCTTAGATTATTCCCAACCTGGGTTTTGTTTGAAATCTTCATACTGTTCTACATCGTTCTTGAGGAATGGGAACCAATAATGCTTCTCAGAGAAGTTGCGTGTAACCAATGTCTCTTCGTGCAGGTTGAGCACATGTCCGTTCTCTGGATCGGCGTAGCGGGTTGCATCATCCTGGTCGGCGGCACGGTCGAAATATACGGCTGTCTTCTTGTTGTAAGGTGCCTTGTCGAGCAAGAGCCAGCGGCGAAGGTCGTTGAAACGATGGCCCTCGAAAGCCAACTCTACGGCACGCTCACGGCGAAGCTCACTCATGAATCCTTCCTGCGAAGTGAGATACTCATCTGCAATGTCGGCTACTCCGGCACGCTCGCGAATCGTGTTCACTGCCTTCAGGGCGGTCATCGGGAACGCCTGGCTTGAAGACTCGAACGAGCCATAGCCCTGAGCCACTGCCTCAGCATACATCAGATAAACATCGGCAAGACGAATCAGACTCAAGGTCATGCGGTTGTTCTCCTTGTAGCCATCCCAGTCGTTCATATACTGGTCGATGAACTTCTTCATCATATAACCCGTGAACACAGCCTTGGCTGGAGTATCGGTGCGATAGTATCCGCCTGTCTGCAGAGAAGCATACTGCTTGTATTCCTGCACCTTTCCTGAGCCGTCCTTGATGTTGGAAGTGGCCTTTACGCACTTCTGTGCATCGAACACGAAGTCGTTGTAGAAACGTGGGTCACGGCCTCTGAAAGGATACTCTGGGTCGTAGCCGCTGTCGGCATCTTTCTTGGTGATGTCCTTGATAGGCTTTCCGTTTGCCATACCGAAATAGTCGGCATAGTTGGCTGTAGGATAACACTTGATACCCGAACCGTTGATACAGTAAGGGCGATAATCGTTCACCTGGTTCCAGCGCCAGTCACCGCAGGTGCTCTCGTAGAAGATGGCTTCCTTTACACCCGGCAGCTTAGAGCTCTGATTGTAGGTATAGAAGATTTCACGATAGTCCTTCCAGTCGGCGAGCTTGTATCTGCCTGTCTCCTGACAGATTTTCAACACCTGTCCGAAAGCCTCGGCAGCCTTCTTGCAGTATTCTGCATTGTAGGAAGCATTGCCTGTGCTCTCCTTGTTCATCAGCGGTGAACCTGCATAGAGATAATTCTTGCCGAGGAAAGCCAGTGCCATCACCTTGTTGATGCGCAGCACGTTCTTGCCGTAGGTTGCCTTGCCCACTGTGGTCTGGTCCCAATCCACAGGAAGAAGCTCGGCTGCTTTCTTCAGATCGGCAGCCACCTTGTCGGCTGTCTCCTGATAGTTCAGGCGCTTGTCACGAGGAATCTCATCACCAGGAATCAGACGATCTACGTATGGAAGACCGCCCCAATAGGTCATCAGCATGAAGTGATAGAAACCACGGAAGAAATACAGCTGACCGGCAATCACGTTCTTCTCCTCCTGTGTGCAATCTACCATTCCGTCGAGATTGGCAAGACCCAGGTTACACTTACGAATGGCATACCAGCTTAAACCCCAAAGGTTACCCTTGTCGTCGCGTTTCATTTCCGTTGTACGGTTTACACCGGCATGGAATGGAGAATAAAGTGCAGTGTTCCAAGCCCAGTAGTCGCCCTGATCCACATGGTTGGCAAACATACGGGTCTCGGATGGCTGCCAGTATTCGTCTTCACCAAAGTTCCAGTTGCAGTGGTAGTTAGGTGCCACGGCAAAACCCGGGATACAGTTGTAGATTTCCTCTATAAAGCCCTGGAAGTTGGTGTAGTTCTTATATGGCTCGGTAGGAGCGATATCTGCCTCAGGCGCCTTATCCAGGTAATCGGAGCAGGATACTGTGCCCAGGGAGAACCCTGCAACGAGCAGCATTGAATATATTAACTTTAACTTTTTCATATCTAAATTTCAATTAAAATGTAAGGTCGAAACCTAAGTTAAATCGTCTCACCGTTGGGTAAGCACCATTGGCAGAATCACCACTGAAGTTGTTCTCACGGTCGTCTGGCATCTTGGTCCAGAGCAGCAGGTTGTCACCATTCAGATAGACTCTCAGCGAATTGAGATGGGCTTTCTTCACCCATGCACCACGGAAGGTGTAGGCAAGCTCGGCATTCTTCAGACGGAGGAAGGAGCCATCGTAGTAGTAGCGTGTACCCTTGGCACTTCCGTCGGCAACGGTTGTCCAGCGTGGCAAAGGCAGGGAGCCAGAATTGCTGCCTACTTCGTAATAACTTCCTTCGTTGAAGGCTACATGCACCTCGCGCTCGAAGGTTGGGAAGTTCACCTGGCGGGTTACATTGGTTACGCCATAGAACTGAACGGTGAGGCTTAATCCCTTCCACTCCATACCCACTGTGGTACTGTAGGTATTCTGAGGGATGGAAGAATACTTATAAGGTGCCTGGTCGTTGGTATCAATCTTACCGTCGCCATTGAAATCCACAATCTGATAGTCGCCTGTCATCTTGCTGCCGTCCTGTTCCGAGAGGGTTGGACCTGCATAGAAATCATCCCAACTGCGGATATAGCCATTGTCTATATAGGTACGAACCTGATTGATGGCATAACCGGCATTCTTTCTGTAAGCTGGTCGCAAGTCTGGGTCATCAGCAAACTTAATCTCGTTGGTTGCGTGGGTCATGTTGAAGTTTGCCCAGGTGCGGAAGTTCTTGTTCCAGCTCTTGTTCATCTTCAGGGAAAGTTCGTAACCCTGACCATCAACAATACCCAGATTGGCAACCGGTGCGCTGGTTCCGAAATAAGCAGGAATGGTTCGGTTCTTAATCAGAATATCGGTACGGTGATCTTTGAAGATGTCGAGCGAACCGGTAATCAGACCGCCCAGGAATCCGAAGTCGAAACCGAGGTTCTTCTTCTCTGTGGTCTCCCAATGCAGGTTTGGATTACCTATCTTGCTCTGTCGGTAGATGGTGTAAGGAGAATCGCTCTGGTTGGTACCCATCAGCCATCCTGTTCCACCATAGGCATATTCGTCAGCATACTGGAATCGGTAGGCCTCGCCAAGGTTGTCATCACCGATGCGTCCCCAGGAAGCACGTACCTTCAACATATCCACGTATTTCTTGATCTTCTTCATGAAAGGCTCTTCGGTAATCATCCATCCCAAGGATGCTGATGGGAAGAACTTGAAGCGGTAATCCGGACCGAACATCTCACTACCATTGTAGCAGCCGTTGAACTCGGCAAAATAGCGCATCGCATAATTATAGGTGGCACGGAATACCCAGTCTTCACGGTAATGCTTCAGCTGGTTACCGGTGTTATACTGGTTGCGGTTGAATACGCCCATCGCAGTAACCTCGTGATTGCCAAACTTGCGGGTCCAGTCGAGTTGCAAGAGATAGTAAAGGCGGCGATAAGTAGCATCGCTTTTCACCTTACCACCATTGGTAGTCCATGCTGTGGATGGATAGTAGTTGATATCCTGCTCCCATGTGGTGTCGCCGGAATCCGGATTGATCCACTTGCGCTGCGGATCCATATAAAGGTCGGCAATACCTCTTTCTATCTCCACCATCGTGTTGTCGAAAGACAGCTTACCAGTGAACTTCAAGCCCTTGGTTACAAAATCCAGCTTCTGGGTAAGAATGAAGTCGGTGGTAATCTGTGTATTGGTAGTGCTCTGCTGTCCGCTTCGGGCAAGCGACTGTATGGAGTTAGGACAGTCGGCAGGACGTGGAGCATAGTAACCGTATGTTCCGTCACTGTAGATTGGTCGCATGCCATCAGGAGCAGCCTTATAGACAGAACCCCAGAATGCATTGATATCGCCACTGGTACCCAACCAAGGTTTGTTGCGTACGCCATTACTACCAAAGAGGTTGGCTGAGAACTGTGTAGTCTTGGTAAGATTGAAGTCAAGATTGGCACGCATGTTCAAACGGTTATAGCTGAAACCAGAGTTGTAACCACGGTCGTTAGTAAAGGTCTTGAACAAGTCACCCTCGTGAGCAAAATCCACGGCAGCAAAGTACTTGACATTCTTTGTACCACCCGAAACATCGGCACTGGCATTATATGACATGGCTGTGTTGTTGAACAGTTCCTTCTGCCAATCCACGTTAGGATAGCGGTCCCACTCATCGGTGTTAGCAGGATGGCGATACTTGTCAATCACCTCCATCGGTGTATAGCTACCCCAGGCATTAGGGCTCAAGCCAAGTTCGCGCTCCACGGTGCGGTTCAACAGGAGCAGGGTATCATAAGAATCATATTTTTCCGGCAACTTGGAAACCACCTTCATGGTAGCATTTGCCTTTACGTGTACGGCAGCCTTACCTTCCTTACCACGCTTGGTAGTAATCAGGATGACACCATTACCACCCTTCACACCATAAACGGCAGTGGCAGAAGCATCCTTCAATACGGAGATGCTTTCTACCGAAGAAAGGTCAACAGTGTTCATGGCACGCTCTACACCATCCACGAGAACAAGCGGGTCGCTGCTGTTCCAGGAAGTCTGCGTACGGATTACAATCTTCGGATCTTCCTCACCCGGCATACCGGTAGATGCAGAAGTGATGACACCCGGAAGATTACCGGTGAGAGCCTGACCGAGAGAAGAGACACCCGCATGGCGCTCCAGAGTCTTTGCATCTGTTTGGGCTATGGAACCTACAATGGATGCTTTTTTCTGCTGACCATAACCTACTACTACCACCTCGCCCAATGTGTTGTCATCGGTCAAAGTAATCTTAAACTGTCTTTTCTTACCTACTTTAATAGTTTGGGAATCCATACCGATGTAGGTAATGACAAGGGATGAATTTTCTGAAGGGACAGAAATCTGGAAATTACCATCCATATCAGAAATGGCACCCGAGGTGGCATCTCCCTTCACTTTCACAGTAGCACCAATCAGAGGCTCTCCTGTGCCGTCAACAATACTACCCTTCACGGTTATCTTCTGGGCTTGTGCGTTCAAGCTGCAGAAGGCTCCCACGAGGCATAGAGCTGCTGTCCGTTTAAATGTAAACACTTGTTCAATCATGTTGTATCATTTTAATTAAGTTTTTTGTTTCTAGGTATTGTTAATTCTTGTTTAAAGAACACGGCTGCAAAGGTAGCTATTTGGTTCGAAACCGTGTTTGTCTGATGTTACAATTATTTTTGCTCATGTAACATATTGCCCTAACAGACACATTTTCTGCCCTTTATAATAACTCCCCAAACTTCCACCAATCCAGGAAGAAGAGGTTCTGTTTCTGGATATCACCTCCCTTGAAAACGAAGTAGAGATCATGCACACCCTTTACCTTCTTCACCTGAGTATAGAAGGTTTTGTATTCGTCCTTGGTGTTGCTGATATCCACCTTGCCGATACACTGACCGTTTACCCCATCAAGACGGATTTCGATGCTGCCGCCCAACATGTGGCAAGAGGCAGAAACATCAAACTTACTTGCACCTTTCTTGAAGTCAACACCCTTCACGAGGATATACTTTCCCTCATCAATATTCGTAACCACCTGGTTCCATTTGTCCTTCTGCGCCCATTCGTTCTTTGGCTGCGTCTTCAATCCATATCCCCAAGCCATCGTCTCAGCCTCAACCTGGCGATAAGGGTTGAACCATTCTATTTGCTCCAACTTGCAGTCCTGGAAGTATGGCAACTCCTGGATGGTCCCGTCAGGATTGTATGTCATCTCGGCAACAGATACCGAACGCTGCTCGGCATGACGTCCCGTCTTCAAACGGAAGATGTCATAATTCAAACCGAAGCAATAGCTCTTGCCCTTGTAGTCGATGATGCCCGGATGATTGCCACGAGTACGAGGCGTATGGTTCATGATATGTCCCTTATATTCCCATGGTCCGAGCGGATTCTTGCTCATCGCATAACCGATGCCCTCAGGACAGCAGGTAGAAGCATA